>JAZMZJ010000056.1:0-49934 GCA_045585915.1 Faecousia sp.
CCGCAATAAATGGAGGTAGGAAAATGAACAACCAGAATAAGAACCAAAACAACCAGAACAATCAGAACCAGAATCAGAATCAGAACCAGAATCAGAACCAGAATCAGAATAACAACCAGAACCAGAATCAGAATAACAACCAGAACCAGAATCAGAACCGCAATAGCCGCTAAAAAATTGCGCCGAAGGCTAACCTTCGGCGCAATTACTTATTGGATGTCTACCAGCTTCTTTAAGCGGAAGAAATAAAGCTGTGCGGATGCAACCGGCAAGCCAAACACCCGTTCCAATGCCTTTTTATAGGCGTTCACCTGGTGGGCATACTCACCCGTCAAGGTAGGCAGTGTTTCCTCGGTTACAAAGTCCGTCTTGAAATCTGCAAGAAAGATTTTGTTATCCTCAATTACCGCAATATCAACTACGCCCTGCAAAAGCACTTTCTCACCTTTTGGCGCAGGATAATAGGCATCTGCGTCAGTAAGAATAGAAAACTTAAATTCTCGGTACACCTTTCCGCCAGTGCAAATCCGCCTTCCAATATCCGTTTGAAAAAATGAGAAAATACTATCTGCATCCGCTTTTTGCGCCATTTCCCGGGAAATGAGGCCGGCATTGCTCATTTCATTAATTTGATTAGTTATGTCCGCAACAGTTGCGCAGCGGTCAAAATCAAGATGCTCCATAATGGTGTGAATTGCAGTGCCGTAGGCTGTACCGGAAGCATCTTCTTTTTTCTCAAAAGGCGCTCTCCAGGAACGGGACTTGGTGTGCTTTTGGGGCGCATTTTCGCTGATTTCCTTGTCAATCATACGGCCCTTAATTTGCGTAGCTGTCAGCTTTGATGGGATCTTTGTAGCATTTGTATACGGATAAACAAAGCTAAGCGCAGCTGCCATAGCAGAAATATCTGCAGTTTCATAAAGCTTCGTTTCATTTTTCTCAGCTGCAGCCGATACAATCTCACTGCCATCAACAGCTTTGATAACCCAAGGGTGCGCGCTAAGCTTGCCCATTTGTGGGTTTCCGCCAATTGCAAATAGTTCACCTGCTTCTGTCTTTTGCAACGCAGTACACAAAATCCAGTCGCCAAGGCATTTTGCATTGCGGCTCATAAGCTGTTTTGAAGACATGGGCAGACGTGTAACAATGCTACTGATGTCGTTATCGAGCCGTTTTGCGCAGTAGGTCATAATTAACCTGTCTTTCGCACGGGTCATAGCTACATAGAGAATCCGCATTTCCTCGGATAGGGTGTCTTCAGCACAACGCTTTAGGATAGCACGTTTGGCAATGCTGGGATAATATACCCGTAAATCCGTATCCGTACAGTTAAAACCAATGCCAAGTTCCTTATGGCTAACCACACGAAGCTTATTGTCATCAAACTTAATGCCGTATGACAGGTTACTAAGAAACACAACCGGATATTCAAGGCCCTTTGATGCATGGATAGTGCATATGGAAACACCACCTGCTGCGCTGCCGCTTTGTTCTGTTTTAATGGAATCAACAGACGCAAGATGGGACAGAAATTGATCCAATGTCTTATGCCCATTTGCACAGTAAGCATAAGCATACTCAAGCAGCTTCCGAATATTGGCGCTGCGCTGCTGTCCATTGCTCAAGCTGCCATAAATGCTGTCCAAACCGGTAACACGAAGCAAATTGTTGAGCACGTCGGCAACATCCCCCATACGGGATCGCTCACGCAAATCATCCAAAACGGAAATGAAATTCATAGCCTTCTCATTTTTGCTTGCCTGTATGGAATCATACAAATAGCGCCGCGGACATTCCAATCGAATTTCGGCAAGGTCATTTGCAGTAAAGCAGAATGTTCTGCCAACTAAGGCAGCGGCAAGAGGAATATCCTGCCTGGGGTTGCTGATTGCCTGCAATATGGCGTGAATTTCCGACACTTCTTCGGTTAGCAGCAGGTCACCGTCGCCATCAGTAGCGCAAGGAATTCCTGCCCGGATAAGCTCGTGCTGATAAAATGCAGCAAAAAGCTTTGCAGAGCGAAGCAGAATGGTGATATCATCAGGACGTATTGGGCGAAGGCTGTCCTTATCCCGAATCATATGGGTGCCGTCTATAAGCTGCTTAATACGCCTAACAACAAATGCTGCTTCTTCTAACGGCGCATCCGCGCTGGCCTCAATGGCATGAAACTCAACAGATGGCTCACCGATATCCGGCTTAGTACTTCCTCCCTCTCGGAGCATCTCCTCATCCGTGTATGCCAGGCCTCCAACCTCCTTACACATACATGCAGAAAACACATCGTTAACGCCATCAATGACTGCGGCCGAGGAACGGAAGTTATCGCTGAGAATCACCCTTCTTCCCTGCCCCTCCGATGCCTTCTCTGCCGGCGCATAACGGTTATAGCGGTCAAGAAAAATTCCGGGTTCTGCCAGGCGGAACTGATAAATGGACTGCTTAACATCGCCAACCATAAAGCAGTTCTTCCGCTGATCTGTAAGGGCTTTGAATATGGCATCCTGCACGGCATTGGTGTCCTGGTATTCATCCACCATTACCTCACGGAATCGCATACCGATTTCCCTTGCAAGGGCGGTAACACCGCTATGGCTCTTGCCCCAAAAAAGGTCGTGGGTCTTATGCTCAAGGTCGTTAAAATCCAGAACATGATGGGCCATCTTAAGCTTGCCATACGCGTCAATGTACATTTTTACCAGCTTAACAAGTCCCTTTGTTACAGCTTGATTCCCTCTTAATTCGTCAATCAGTTTAGAGCTTGTGCTGGCGAAAATAAGCTTTGCGGCATTTACAACATAGTTCTTTGCATCATTACGGATGGCCTTTACCGACTCTATCAGGCCCTTGTCCTCAAATTTAGTAGGGAATGTCAACGAGGAAAACTGAATTTTAATATCTCTGACAGTATCCTCCCAGGTGTTAGAAGCCAAAAGCTTTTCATAAGCTGCGATCTCAGCGCCAATTACGCCAGCGGCCTTATTGAGCGCAGGATGCACGCAAATCATATTCAGGCATCTGTTCAGTGCCTCCAGATGCATCTTCAGGTTTCTGTGAAAATCCTCAATGAGATACTTACCCCACACAGTTTGGGATATGTCAGAAACACCATCCACGCCGGACCATCCTACGCAGGTATCAAGCCATTGGGTTGGATTTAGATGGCAACTGGCCGCATCATAAACCTTTTGGATAATCTCAGCAAGCTGATCATCCCGTTTTGTAAAGGAATTTGCCTCTAAAAAGCATTGAATATCCCTGTCTGCGTAGGCGTTTTCATAGGCATTTTCCAGGGTGCTCCAAACAGCCTCCATTTTAAGTTCATCGGTTTCTGCATTTTCAGCAATGCGGAAATCTCCCGGAATATCCAGACGATAGGCATTTTCCTTTAGAATATCACCGCAGAATCCGTGAACAGTTGAAATTTTAGCCATATAAAGCCGCCGCATCTGTTCGTGTAAATGGGCATTATCCGGTTCATCTGAAATGCGCTCACTTAGGGCAGCTGCAATTTTTCCCCGCAGCTCAGCAGCGGCAGCTTTAGTAAAGGTTACAATTAAAAAATCATCCACATTTGCAGGGTCAGCACGATTGGTGATATAACGCAAAAGGCGGTCAACAAGTACCTTGGTTTTACCCGAGCCGGCAGCTGCAGAAACAAGGAGCTTACCACCACGGTTTTCAACAGCAAGCCTTTGCTTTTCAGTCAGTTTATCTGCCATGCTCCTCCAGCTCCCTTCCTATAAAACTCCAAAATTCCTCTCGGGTATTGCTCTTATAATTGCGAGGTTCTGTCCAGGACTTGCCACTGCAAATCTGGCGATAGTTGCATATCTGACAAGAATCAAATTTAGATCCGCGCACGTAAGGATTTACTGCGATTGCGCCGCTTGCAATGCGATCTGCCATTCGCTCCAAAATCATTGTGATATAGCGCTTTAAAATTATAATTTGTTCCGCTGATACCAAATCGCCTTTAAGTTCGCCGTCCTTTGTCTTCGATAAAGGAAGTTTATTGGGCGCATCCTCCGGCTGCATAGCAACAATCACATCATATTCATCCCGTACCAATCCGGTACGCTTTTGCAGCTTCAAGCGCTCTGCATCGGCAGTGCTTACATCCATGCTCCCGTCAGCGCTGATAAAATCAGCAGAAGCCGGGAAATACAACACACCTGCCGGAACAGGATTTCCGCCAATGAGTGACTCGCCTTTTTGCTCCAATGCAAATAAATACAAAAGCATCTGCAGGCCAATACCGTTAAATACGTCACAATAGTCAAAGGCCGTCTTTCCGGTCTTGTAATCAATTACGCGGAAATATACCTTGCCGTCATTTTCCCAAAGGTCAACGCGGTCAACATAGCCCTCGAGGCGCGCTTTTAAGTCCTTCCCGCTGATTTCAATGGCGTCGAGTATCTTTCCTTCACCAAAGGAAAGTTCGTAGCAGCCCGGCTGGAACAAGGATGTTTGCATTTCTTCCCACAAGTCGGTAACAATAAACTGCAGCTGCTTTTCATTGCGATTAAGAAGATAGGATGTCCTTTGAGAATCGATTGATCCAAAGTGCTCTGCAATATACTCCCCGGCAATTGCTTTAGATAGCTCCAAAGTTTTCTCCAAGGTAACATTCCGGAATCCACCAAGGCTATCCACTTGCCTACCCAGAGTCTCCAGCACCTTATGTACAAAGCTGCCAAATTCCGCAGGATCAACTTCCGCTACTTTTCTCGGCTTTAGCCTTAGACCATAGCGCATAAAATAGGCAAGCTGGCATCTGCCATAGGTATCAATATTTGTTGCAGACATACGAATGGTATCACCATAAAGCGCCCTTGCGGTATTGCTATTCAGGTTGCCCAATGTATGATCCATGGTTTGCAAAGCCTTGCGATATTGTTGTTGCAGATTAAGGTTAACTGCAGCATCCTCCATACCCCGATAAGCTAAGTAAGACGAAATGTCGGCAGTATCCATGAAAGGCATCGCAGGTGCGCTTATTGTTTGCGCCTGCCCAACCATCTTTTCAAGGCGCTGAAAAGCAAAGCTTGGCTGCCCGGAAGGACAACTGACACAAACGGTATCCGTAGCAGCTGTAAACACTCCGTAAATTTCAGAGAATGCAACACTTAGTCCATCCAGGGCGCCACCGGTCAGCGGCAAATCAAGCTTGCGCAAATCATTGCGTTCCTGCTCAGAAAGAATGCCGCCCACAGCTGCATAGCTTGGCATGCTCCCTTCCAGCGCGCCAAGAACAAGTAAATGCTTAACCCTCTGACAACGCATTGCGCTCACAGAGCCGATTGTTACCGTGTCCAACACAGATGGAATAGTTCCCACATTATATTGGCTCAAAAGCAGCTTGAAAAGGCGTAAAAATGCGTCAGAATCCCAAACTGATTCTGAAAGCAAATCCTGCATTTGATCGATTGCATTAAGCAGAATATCCCAAAGCTGCTGCATAATCTGTGCGCTTCGGTTATCACCGACGCTCTCCAGTGTATTTGCCAAGGCACTCAGTCGGCTTGCAAGCTGCGTTTCGTTCAAAAACTCAGTAAGTGCCGCAATTTGGTCGGATAGATTCACTGCCTTGTGCAAGAGGTTACACAGCTTGTACAGTGGGTCAATAGCAAAACTGCGAAGCTCATTAAGCCGTTCAAGAAGCGCCCTGTCCTTTTCCCGCCATGCAGCGCTTAAGCCCTCCGGATGCATAGTCCAAGGTTGTGTCCAGGCCTTACCGGATAGCTTCCACGTTAGAACATAGTTTTCAATAATATCGCAATCCTGCAAAGAAAGCGGAGAAAGAGCAGATTTTAGGTATGCTAACACATCCTTCTGCCGAAGATCACTGGCAGCAGCCTCCAACGCAGCAATCACCGTGTGAACAACGCTTTTGTTCAAAATATCCTCTGTGCCGGAAAGATACATAGGAATATTCAGCCTGCTAAAAACACGATCAAGGTGCATTTGGTAGCTGCTCATATTGCAGCAAACAACGCCAATATCTCGATATCTGGCGCCACTGCTAACCAGGCGGCGTATTTCGCCTGCTGCATAAATGCACTCATCATATGCACAGTCCGATTTAAGCAGCTTATACCTGCCCTTTGTATCAACCGGGGCGGTGCTTCCCTGAAAAAGCCGCTGGGCAACTGTAAGCAAAGAGTCCTCCGGCTCTGGCATCAACTGAATATTGCAGGCGACCCCTGCATCCTTTGCAGCCCTGATAATAGCACCTGCAGTTTCACCGGCTTTTTTGTAAGCAGATTTCACAGAACCGGGCGTATCGCAATTTAAGCTGATTACAACATTAGGGCAATTGGCGATAAAATGGGCAATAATATTCATGTGCTGCCGGGTGAAATCGGGGAATCCGTCAATATACAATGTATGCTTTTGCGCAAAATCGCAGTCTTCCAGCTGCTCAAGCAACCAGTTCATTTGATCTCGTGGGTCCCGTTTGCCCCCTGCGCAAATTCCTTCATAGACAGAATAAATCAGCCCAAGCTCCTCAAGCTTTTGTGCAAGGCTGCCTTCTGCCTTTGCAGCAGCAAAGGAAAGATCATCAGCGCAAATGCAGCAGCGCTTAAATTCGTCAACTGCATCCACCATACCGGACAAAAATTCAGGCCGCGTTTCCAGTGCCGCGTAAGCTTTCAGTCTGCTGTGAAGCTGATGGGTAGCAGCAGCCATTGCCACAATTCTGCCACCTTCATCCATGCATTCAGGCAAGCAAATGCTCAGGCTGTCGGCAACTCTGCGCAGAAGTCTTGGGAAGGAAAGCACCTCAGCATAGCGGCTAACAGTATCCCCGGCAGCCTGACAAAGTCTGCGTTCCATATCGTGGCTGATAAGCTCAGGCACAAGAAGAATAATATTCTCTTTTTTACTGGCAACATCCATTGCGATTTCAGAAAGGATATAATCTGTATTTGCGCGCCAATCTTTTCCCAGAATTAATGTCAGCATTCCTGTACCTCAATCATTGTTTTATGAAATAATACCGTATATTCGGCGTAATAAATGGGACAATTAAAGCATATCCGCAGAAAAATCTGCGGATATGGCATCAAACAGGCTTGCAAATATATACCTGCTCGTAATTTCCTTTCAGCATATTGCAAATAACTGCGGCATACTCAAAATTCTCTACGATTGCAAATACAGCAGAGCCGGAGCCTGTCATCTGCTGGCCAATAGAGCCATAGCTGTTGAAAATTGATTTTATATAGTTAAGCTCCAAATGTTCTTGGGTAACAACCGGGTCAAACACATTGCACAGATTTTGTGCAACACCCAAAAGGTCACCGGCAAGCAGAGCGCTTTGCATTGCAGTGTTGTCCGGGCGCTTACCGATGGTTGATGCATCAAGCTTGGCGTAAAGTTCAGCGGTAGAGCAAGAAAAATTGGGCTTGCAAACAACAATGCAGCAATCGGGCATATCCGCAAGCTTGCGAATACGCTCCCCTCTTCCCTCCACAAGGGCAGTGCCGCAAAGTACGCAGAAAGGTACATCACTGCCAACTAATGCGCCAAGCTCCGCCAGGGCCAAAATGGACATAGGCGCGCCATAATGACGGTTGAGCGCACGAAGGACAGCAGCAGCATCCGCGCTGCCACCGCCAAGACCTGCCTGCGCAGGAATGCGCTTTGTTATGCGAATCTCAAGACCATCCGGGTCCATACCTGTTGCCTTAAAAAAGGCTTCTGCAGCCTTCCAAGCAAGATTAGAGCTGTCACATGGAACAAAATCCTTATCACATGTGAGCTTCCATGGCTTTCCTGTACCGATATCCAGCTCAATGTCATCACGTATAGATACTGTCTGCATAATGCTGGAAAGGTCGTGATAACCATCCTCGCGTCTGCCAAGCACATCCAATGTTAGGTTAATTTTTGCAAATGCGCCCTCATATAAAGTAGTCATTTGGTACCCTCTTTCCTGTGTTTTAGTCCATTATACCAAATTTAATGATTTTTGCAACGGAAAGATGGAATAACCAAAATCATTTGGGGAAATATAGAAGCATCCAAAGAATTAACGGAGGTATGTTTATGGACACTTTGGCGCTGATCATTTCTATTATAGGTTCCATCAACTGGGGTTTGGTTGGCATTTTCCAGTTTGACCTGGTTGCCTGGCTTTTTGGCGGACAGGGAGCAGTTATCAGCCGGATTATCTACACAGTCGTAGGCATTGCCGGTCTGTGGTGCATCACTATGCTTTTCCGCAAAAGCCGCCCGATGATCGATGGCGAATAAGAAAATGACGGCATCAGCGATGCCGTCATTTCGCATTTCAGTTAACGCGTATATAGCACTTAATTGTTTGACCCATATAAGAACCGCTAAGATAGACATTACCTCGCTCAAGAGCATAAAGAACATTATCCGTATCATTGGAAACATCACCAAGGCGGCAGCAGGTAGTGCCTGCAGGCAAAGACCAAGCTACACCGGTTACATTCCCTGTTCCATCATTAAGATAGAAGCTCAGCTTCTGGCCTGCATTGATGGTAACATCATAAGCACCAAGATATTCGTTATAAGGCAGCGAGCCAAAGGTTGTACGCATTTCAAGCGCAACCGATACGCCACCATTGCCGCCATCTTCACCAATACCGCCGCCAGAGCCGCCCATATTGCCGCTGTCTTCGCCAATTCCGCCGCCATCTTCGGTAATACCACCGGAGTTGCCGGGATCGGAAGATCCAAATTCGCAATTCACGGGGCAGCTTGCAGTCAGGTCATTATACTGAGCATGAACAACGGTCTGACCCTCACCAACGGCAATAATCAGGCCATCCGAAACAAGCACAACAGATTCATTATCAGATGTCCAGGTAATTTCCTCCACTGCAATATCACCGCTATAGACCATCCAGGTTTCTCCCTCAGCGGTGAAGGTGATTTCCTGGCGGTTAAGCACAAGCTCAGGAAGGGGCTCCACAACGCCAACCGTCACCTGACACAGCACAGTTACTTCGCCACATTTAATGGTAATTTCAGCTGTTCCCTTAGAAATTGCAGTAAGCAAACCATCATCAGAAACAGTCACAACCTCGGGATTGCCGGTATGGAAAATGAGATCATCGGTAGAATTGCTGGGAGACTTGCGCGCATTCAAAGCAAAAGTATCACCAACATTCTCCAGAAGAATTTCCTTTTGTGGCAGAATAATAGCCTGACAAGGATTGCTGATGCTCTGTGATGGAGCCGGCTCGGTAGGTGTGTCGTTGCCGGCTGCTGTAAGCGTAATGCCAACATACACAGCAATTGCAATCACGGCAAGAATCAGCACAACCAAAACTGCTATCAGGCCGATTTTAGCACCCGAGGGCTTTTCCTGCACATAATCCGGATTGCTGCCGTTGCGCATGCGAACATTTCTTTTAGAAAATCTTCCGCCCTTAACATATGTATACTGGACGTTCTCACTACTATCCACCGCATTTGCAATCTGTGCAGGGCGTGCAGTGCCGCAAATTGGGCAGTGACTCGCGGTATCGACATAGGATGTGCCGCAAATATCACAAATTATCTTGCTCATAATTGTCCTCCAATCCTGTGTGCAAGCACACAACAAGCTTCTTTGAAATATTATAGCATTTATTGATGAATAAAACAACTATAAACCTGTTGCTTTTTTTGACTTTTTATTTTATCATATATACATATAAAATTAGGAGGCGATTCTTGTGTCCACACCAAAGCTCATCTCGCCATTGCTCGACAATTTTATGATGGGTGATCCTATCAGCGATATTGACGGCGTACGCTGCTGCCCTGCTATGCATCAGCAGACCCAGGAAAAATACTTAGTAAAAATTATATCTGTTCCTGCAAGCCAAACAAAGCTTGAAGCCTTGCTGCTCACAGGCGCATATCCGGATGTGGAATCTGCCGCTGTATATTTCAAACAACAGGCAGATGAAATTACAGCCGAAGCTGATATAATTGCAAAGCTTTCCCATAACAGCGGTTTTGAGGGTTTTGAAGCATATCAGGTTGTGCCTATGGATGATGGCACCGGCTTTGATATCTATCTTCTTTGCCCCTATAAAAAGACCCTAAAACGCCATTGCCAGATAGAGCCTGCCACCCATCTTTTGGCCTGCAATATGGCTCTTGATGTGTGTGCTGCACTGGCATCCTGCCGCAATCAGGGCTATATTTTCGTGAATCTGAAGCCTGAGAACATTGTCATTGGCAGCGATAACAGCTATCGCATCAATGACCTGGGCCTTCTGCCTCTGGCATCGCTGAAATATGCATCTGTTCCCGATAGATATTTCAGCCCCTACACTGCCCCTGAGCTTTGCGATGCCTTTGCTTCTCCCAACGAAACCGTGGACACCTATGCATTGGGTATGATTCTTTATGAAATCTACAACGGTGGCTTGCCCTTTGAAGGCAACAAAGCCCCTGCTGAAGAATTCCCTGCCCCGAAATTTGCCGATGAAGAAATCTCACAGATTATTTTAAAGGCAATTGCCCCCAATGCCCAAGAGCGCTGGCAAACTCCTGCACAGATGGGACAGGCTCTTGTTGCCTGCATCCAGCGCAATGGCCTGAGCGATACCCCGATCGTCATCCTACCTGAAGAACCTGAAGTAACCGACGAGCCTGCCGACATTGAAGCTGATGAAGTCGTTACCGATGAGGTAATTACTGAAGAGACTACTGTTGATGCTGCAGAAGAAGCCGAGGAAATGGCTGAAGAAGCAGAATTGGGTGACACTGCCGACGAGAGCGAGGCTGCGGTCATTATCGCTGACGAAGCCTCTGTGAGCGAGGAAATAACTGCCGAAGAAGCCATGCAAGAGCCCGAAGATGCTCCTGCGGAGCTTGAGGAAACAGTGCCGGCTCAGGAAGATGAGACGCCTGTAGAAAATACGGAAGCAGAAGAAGCTGCCGAAGAAGATCCTATAGCTGTAATCATGGAAGAGCCTGCTGCTGAAGAGGAAATTACTGAAGAAGCAGAGCCTGCTATAGATGAGCCCCAAGCCGATGAGCAGACTGAAGCTGAAGAATTTGAAAACCTATCCTTTATGGAAGAAGATGCTGCAGAGGACATAGATTCCATTCTCGACCAGGTAGAAGCGCTTCTTTCTGATGATGAGGAGCACGAAAGTGATTCGGAAGAGCCTCAGGAAGATATCGAAGATGAAGAAGAATCCAAAGAGCCAGCTCCTGTCAAGAAACGCAAAAAAGGCTGGATTGGCTGGCTCATTGCTGCAATTTTGCTGATTGGAATTGCCGTTGGCGGATATTTCTTCTATACCATGTATTACCTGCAGCCGGTTAATGACTTGTCTGTTAACGCTGTTAAGGATACGGTTGTCATTGAAGTGGATAGCTCCCTTGACAGCAGTGAGCTGAACATCGTGCTCACCGATGCCTTTAGTGAAGCCACCGTAGTTCCCCTGACAGACGGAAAAGCCACTATCAGTGGTCTGCAGCCCAATATGAATTATACAATTACTGTCGAGGCAAACACCTTCCACAAGCTAACCGGAGAAACAACTGCCACCTTCACCACGCAGAAGCAAACTGAGGTCCTAAACCTCACTGTGGTAACCGGCAATGCTGCCGGCACGGCAGAGCTCAGCTTCCAGGTAAATGGACCTGACAGCGAAAACTGGACTGCCATCTTTACTGCTGAAGGCGAAACCGACCGGGAAATTTCGGTTGTTGACCACAAGGCTACTATTGAAGGACTGACTGTTGGCACAACCTATCAGGTTAGCATTAAGCCCGCTGATGAGCTTTTCCTCATTGGAACCAAACAAGTTAGCTTCACCGCAAGTGATGTCATTGTGGCAGATTATTTGGCAGTCACCTATTTTGCTGACGCTATGCTCTCTGTCAGCTGGCTTGTACCCGATGGTGTCCAGGCTGATAGTTGGAATGTTCTGTGTACCAGCGCCTCCGGTGATACCCAGCTGTTAACTGTTACCGACACTGAAGCTTCTTTTAGTGGGATTGATCACGCAGTTGACTATACTGTAACAGTCACCGCTGCTAATCAAAGTGTTAGCATTCAAAAGGAAATCAAGGCCAACGCCCCAACCATCACCGGTATCAGCACCAGCGTTTCTGACGGTAGATTCACCGTTTCCTGGAGTGCGCCTCAGGGCGATTGGAAAGTATTTTACCAGCCTGTTGGTTCTGAGCACATCCAGTCCGCGACCTGCGCCGGCACATCTTTCACTGCATATGATGCTATCCCCGGCCAGACCTACAATATTATCATCACCACTGCAGACGGTGTTGCTGCCGCACATCCCATCACCACGGTCACACTTCCCGGTGCAAACGACTTTACAGGCTACACGGTATCCCGCAACAATATGCAGTTTAGAATGTGCAAGACTCCTGCAAAGGCTAATTGGAGCCACACAGACCTTGCAGATTCCGACTACACCACCACATTTACATCCGGCAAAAAGGCTTCCTTCCTGATCCGTCTGAACAAAACATACAACACCTCTCCTGATAACATCACTACCCTGTTTGTAATCAAGGACGCAGACGGTAATATCGTGGATACCTGCTCAAGCGCAAGCTCCTGGACCAATATGTGGTACAAGGGCTATTGCGAGCTGGATATCCCCCATCTGCCCACAGCTGCAGGTATTTACACCGTCACCGTATATTTTAACGGCGGATTTGCCTATTCCGGCAGCTTCACCATTACGCAATAATTCCTAAGAAAGCAGGAAATCCCAGGGGTTTCCTGCTTTCTCATATTTTATCGACAATATCGAAATTAATGCTTGCAATTAAAAATACGCGGTGGTATACTATCTACAAGTAAATTTCATGGAGGCAATGTTATGCGCTCTGTTCACGCAGCCGTTTTCTTTTATAGCTACTATTACTTTTTTATTCTCAAAAAGTAATAGCGATTTGTGCTGCTGAAATTTCTATCCACAACATCTGTATTTGCCGCACAGATTCGCATCTGTGCGGCATTATATTTTTACCGGAGATGATACTATGATCGCAATTTTGAAAAACGGAACTACACCGGAGCAAAAAGAGCATCTTATTACATGGCTTAAGAATATGAACCTGGATGTTCATATTTCCGAAGGCAAAGAAATCACCATATTAGGCCTCATTGGCGACACCAGTCGTGTGGATATGGAACTGCTTACAAGTCTTGAAATTGTGCAAACCGTAAAACGCGTATCTGAGCCCTTTAAGCAGGCAAACCGAAAGTTCCATCCAAATGATACCATTGTTACTGCAGGTGGCGTTAAAATCGGTGGTGGATATTTTGCAACCATTGCCGGTCCCTGCTCCATTGAATCGGAAGAGCAGATAATCGCTGTTGCACAGGCAGTTAAGGAAGCAGGCGCAGACATACTCCGCGGCGGCGCATTCAAGCCACGCACCTCCCCCTATGCCTTTCAGGGTCTTAAAGACGAAGGCATACGCCTGCTGCTGAAAGCCAAGGAAGCAACAGGTCTGCCCATTATCACCGAAATTATGAATATTCGCGCCCTTGACCTGTTTGCCGATGTGGACATCATTCAGGTTGGCGCCAGAAACATGCAAAATTTTGACCTGTTACAAGAGCTTGGTAAAACCAACAAGCCGATTCTGCTCAAGCGCGGACTTGCAAACACCCTGCAGGAGCTCCTGATGAGCGCGGAATACATAATGAGCGAGGGAAACGAGAACATAATTTTGTGTGAGCGCGGAATCCGCACCTACGAAACCTATACCCGCAACACCCTCGACCTTTCTGCTGTACCCGTTCTTCACCGGCTGACCCATCTGCCGGTTGTGGTTGACCCCAGCCACGCGACGGGTATGTCCGACCTTGTTCCCTCAATGGCAGTAGCAGCCACAGCCGCAGGCGCTGACGGCATTATGATAGAGGTGCACAATAATCCTTCCTGCGCTCTATGTGATGGTGCACAGAGCATCACCCCCGATGAATTTGCACAGGTCAACCGAAAGATCCATCTGGTCCGGGAGGCTGTTCGATGAATGTTGGCATTATAGGCCTTGGACTCATAGGCGGTTCCCTTGCCAGAGCGTATACAAAGGCAGATTGGACTGTATACTGTCACGATATTGACAAAAGTATGCTGGAATTTGCCATGATCAGCGGTGTTGTGCACGGCGTGCTGAATGATGAAAGCATCGGAAAATGTGATCTGATTCTTCTTGCCGTGTACTCTGATGCCAGTGCTGCCTGGCTGGAAACCAACGGTCACAAAATCAGCAAGAATACCCTCGTCATTGATTGCTGCGGCATCAAGCAGGAGGTTTGCAATCGGTGCTTCCCTGTGGCCCGGAAGTATGGCTTCACTTTTATGGGAGGTCACCCGATGGCCGGCTCTCATCACTGGGGCTTTAAGTACAGCCGATCCAATCTATTCCAGGGAGCACCCATGGTGCTGGTTCCTGAACGGTTTGATGATCCGCTGCTGTTGCAAAGGGCAAAGGATGCCTTAAAGCCTTGCGGCTTTGGCTCGTATTCCATTACAACGGCTAAGGATCATGATGAGATGATTGCCTTTACATCCCAAATGCCCCACATTGTCAGCAATGCCTACATCAAATCCCCCACCGCCCAAGGTCACAAGGGTTTTTCTGCCGGCAGCTACAAGGACCTGACTCGTGTTGCATGGCTCAATCCGCAAATGTGGGCTGAGCTATTTCTGGCAAACAAGGAAAATGTCTTGAGGGAGTTATCCTTTTACATTGAGAGTTTGAAGGCATACGAAACGGCAATCAGTAATCATGACGAAAAAACGCTCATTGCCTTACTTGAGGAAGGCAGACGACGCAAGGAGGAGGTTGACGGATGAGCACCGTCACAGTTACCGCTTCAAAAACCTATCAGGTGCATATTGGATGCGGTCTTATAGACCGTTTGGGAGAGCTTTGCCTTGCAGTGCAAAAACCCAGTAAGGTCTGCATTGTCAGTGATAGCAATGTATGGCCAATTTACGGAGAAGCTGTCCAAAAAAGCTTGCAGTGCTGTGGTTACACTGCTATTCACTTTACCTTTCAGGCAGGCGAAGAGCTGAAAAACGGCGCAACATTTCTTGAGCTTTTGAATTTCTGCGCTGAAAATCAACTAACGCGCTCGGATATGCTTATTGCTCTTGGCGGCGGCGTTGTTGGTGACCTTACAGGCTTTGCAGCCGCATGTTATCTGCGTGGTGTTAAATATATTCAAGTGCCAACTTCCCTGCTGGCAATGGTAGATTCCTCTGTAGGCGGAAAGACCGCAATTGACCTTCCTGCAGGCAAAAATCTGGCAGGAGCATTTTATCAGCCGAGCCTTGTAGTTTGTGACCTGGATGCATTGAATACATTGCCAAAAGCTGTGTTCATCGATGGCTGCGCTGAAGTTATCAAATATGGTATTCTGTATGATTCAGCGCTATTTTCCCATTTAGAGGAAAACGGCGTAGAATTCCAAAAAGAATATGTTATTTCCCGTTGCATTTCCTTAAAACGGGATGTTGTGAATGAGGATGAGCTGGACACAGGAGCAAGGCAAAAGCTAAACCTGGGCCACACTGTTGGTCACGCCATTGAAGCAAGCAGCCGCTTTTCCGTTTCTCACGGAAATGCTGTTGCTGCAGGCATGGCAATCGTCACCAAAAGCGCGGTCCATTCCGGCATATGTCAAAAGGAGACATTAAACCGCGTTATAAATGTGTTGGAAAATTTTGGCTTACCTACCTGCACGAAATATTCTGCCGATGTCCTTTCCGAGGTGGCGCTCAAAGATAAAAAGCGCACCGGTGATACCATCAACCTGATTATCCCCGTAGAAATCGGCAATTGTATGATCCAAAACACACCCACTGAAGAACTGAAAGCCTTTATACAGGCAGGACTATAATTATGGACCTTCTTATCAAACCCAGAAAGCTCACCGGAACAATTGATGCTATACCAAGCAAATCCCAAGCCCACCGTATTCTCATTTGCGCTGCTCTGGCAGACAAAATTACAGAGGTTATCTGTCCGGCAACAAGCCAGGATATCGATGCAACTGTTAGCTGTCTGAATGCACTTGGCGCAGATATTCAAAAGACCGATTGCGGCTATAGGGTAATTCCCATTTCAAAGCCACCACAAAATGCCGTTCTTAACTGCGGTGAAAGCGGCTCAACACTGCGTTTTCTTCTGCCTGTTGCCGGTGCGCTGGGGGTGGATACCACTTTTGTTCTGCAAGGACGACTGCCACAGCGGCCCTTGAGTCCTTTGTGGGAAGAAATGGAACGAATGGGATGCAGACTCAGCCGCCCAACAGAAAATACTGTACGCTGCCAAGGAAAGCTCCGCAGCGGTCTTTATACAATTGATGGTAGTATATCCAGCCAATATATTACGGGACTGCTCTTTGCCATGACGATTTTAGGGAAAAGCCAGCTGAAAATTACCGGAAATGTGCAATCAAAGCCATATATCGACCAAACAAGGCAGGTTTTAGCCCTATTCGGTGCCGCATTTGAAAATGAATTTGTTACTGCCCAATTCCCTCTGATATCGCCCGGTGAAATAACGGTTGAAGGCGATTGGAGCAACGGTGCTTTTTTTCTTACAGCAGCAAAGCTTGGAAGCGATATTTTTGTAAATGGATTGGATATCAGCAGCACGCAGGGAGACAAGGTCATTACTGGCCTGCTGGATAAGCTAAACGACAATTGCACCATTGATGTAGCGCAAATTCCCGACCTTTTGCCCATTCTCTGCGTGGCTGCGGCTGCGCTGAAGGGTGCAACCTTCACATCCATAGAACGCCTGCGCATTAAGGAATCCGACAGAATTTCTTCAACTGCCGCTATGCTCAATGGTATGGGAATCAAAACAGAAATTTCAGAAACAAAAATGACTGTATTCCCCGGAGCGTATACAGGCGGCGAGATTGATGCATGCAACGATCACCGCATTGCCATGTGCGCAGCAATCGCATCCACAATAGCTACAGGTAACATCATCATAAAAGGCGCCCAGTGCGTCAGTAAATCCTACCCCGGGTTTTGGGAGGATTTCCGCAAATTAGGAGGTAACTATGAGCAGTACCTACGGTGAAAAAATTAAACTGTCTATTTTTGGACAATCCCATGGGCCTGCAATCGGCATGACCCTGGATGCAGTTCCGGCAGGCCTTAAGGTGGATATGGATAAGCTGCAAACTTTCTTAAGCCGCCGCGCTCCCGGTCAGGCTGCATATGCCACAGCCAGAAAGGAAGCAGACAAGCCGGAGTTCCTTTCCGGCCTGGTGGATGGCTATACCTGCGGCGCGCCTATAACTGCAGTAATTTATAATACAAACACCCGGTCAAAAGACTATAGCAATTTGCAAAATTGCCCCCGCCCCGGACATGCGGACTATACCGCCCAAATGAAATATGCCGGTTACAGTGATGTGACCGGTGGGGGTCATTTTTCCGGCAGGCTCACAGCCCCCCTTTGCATCGCAGGCGGAATGTGCAAGCAATGGCTGGAAGATATGGGCATCCAAATTGGGGCGCATATTGTTTCTATTGGCACAGTACAGGACTCCCCTGCCTTTTTCAACTGGGTCACTCCCCAACTGCAGGATGTGCAAAAGGATTTCCCTGTTTTAAGCAAGGATGCAGGTCTTTCTATGCAGGAGGCAATTACCGCGGCAAAAGCCGATGGGGATAGCCTCGGAGGAATTATTGAGTGCGCGGTCACAGGTCTTCCTTTGGGTCTTGGCGAAGGTATGTTTGGCGGTATGGAGAGCCGCATTGCCCAAATTGTTTATGGCATTCCTGCTGTAAAAGGCGTTGATTTTGGCGCCGGCTTTGCAGGCGCATATATGAAGGGCAGCGAGCATAACGACCCCTTCGCCATCGCAGATGGCAAGGTTGTTACTCTTACAAACAATGCAGGCGGCATTTTAGGCGGTATTACAAACGGTATGCCCCTGATCTTCCAAGCTGCCATTAAGCCCACCCCATCTATTGCAAAGCCGCAAAAAACCGTTAACCTTGCAGATATGACCAACGCAGAAATCATCATATCGGGCCGTCACGATCCCTGCATCGTGCCAAGAGCAGTGCCGGTGGTGGAAGCGGCTGCCGCAATTGCTATTTTTGATGCTATTTTGCAGAAAGGCTGACCTATATGGATATTCAAGATTTAAGAGCCAATATTGATAAAATCGACAATCAGTTGGTTGCTCTTTTTACGCAGCGTATGGAAGTTGCTGCCCAGATTGCAGATTATAAGAAAGAAAACAAGCTTCCCATCTTTGCACCTGCCCGTGAACGGGAGAAGCTGCAGGATGTGGCAGAAAAAGCCGGGCCCGATATGGATAACTATGCCCGTTCGCTGTATTCAATGATTTTTGAAATTAGCCGCAGCTATCAATCCAAGCGCAACCTGGAAGCTACTCCCCTTTACAAGCGAATTACCGAGTCAATTGAAAATACAAGCAAGCTTTTTCCCCAAAGCCCCATGGTTGCCTGCCAAGGTGTAGAGGGTGCCTATTCCCAAATCGCCTGTGAGAAAATTTTCAAATCACCGTCTATTTTATATTTCAAAAACTTTGATGGGGTATTTACCGCTATTGAAAAAGGCCTGTGTCAATATGGCATTTTACCCATTGAGAACTCTACTGCCGGCTCTGTCAAAAAGGTCTATGACCTGATGATTCACCACAATTTTTCCATTGTTCGAACCTTCCGGCTAAAAGTTGACCACAACCTGCTTGCTTTACCCGGAGCGAGCCTGTCTGATATTAAGGAAATCTATTCCCATGAACAGGCAATTAATCAGTGCAGTGATTTCATCAAGAGCATACCCAACGTAAAGGTTATCCCTGTTGAAAACACGGCTGTTGCAGCCAGTTTGGTTGCCAGCTCCGGCAGAGGGGATATTGCTGCCATTTGCAGCCGATACTGTGAAGATCTTTACGGCCTTACCTGCCTCAAAGATTCCATTCAGGATAAAGGCAACAACCGCACCCGGTTTATTTGCATCAGCAAAAATCTTGAGATATATCCCGGCTCTGACAGAACAAGCATCATGATGGTTCTTAACCACAAACCCGGTGCACTTTATAAAGTCCTTGCAAGACTCTATGTCCTTGGCATCAATGTAGTAAAGCTGGAATCCCGGCCGATACCTGACCGCGACTTTGAATTTATGTTCTATTTTGACCTTGAGACATCTATCTATTCTCAGGAATTTGTTCAGCTTATGTGTGAGCTTGACGATCTGTGCGAGGAATTCAAATACTTAGGAAGCTACACCGAGGTGGTATAATGCGTTACGGCCTTTTGGGAGAAAAACTCTCCCATAGCTACTCCCCTCAAATTCATAGCCGCTTGGCAGATTATGACTATGCTCTGTTTGAAGTTGCACATGAGGACCTGGACGGCTTCATGCGCAATGCAGACTTTGACGGAATCAATGTGACCATACCCTACAAAAAAGCAGTCATCCCCTATTGCAAGACCTTATCTGCTCAAGCTAAGCGCTTAGGAGCGGTCAATACCATTGTTAAGCAGCCCGACGGAAGCCTTTTAGGTCACAACACCGATTACTTTGGTTTTCTTACCGCAATCAATGCCTGCAATATAAACCCAAAGGGCAAAAAAGCGCTTGTGCTTGGTACCGGCGGCGCCGGTATTACGGCTTGCGCTGTTTTGGAAGATCTGGGCGCAGATGTAATCAGTGTCTCAAGAGTTGGAGAAAACAACTATCAAAATATCACTAACCACAGCGATGCGTCAATTCTGGTAAATGCCACGCCTGTTGGCATGTATCCAAACTGCGGTATAAGCCCTGTTGACCTGGATTCACTTCCAAAGCTGGAATGTGTACTGGATATGATTTATAACCCTGCCTGCACAAGGCTTTTCATGGACGCAGAAAAGCGGTCCATTACTGTGCAAAACGGCCTGACCATGCTGGTAGCGCAAGCCAAGGAAAGCAGCCAGTGGTTTACCGGATGCAGCTTGCCGGATTCCGTAATTGCACCCATTGTCCATGAATTAAAATCCCAAATGAAGAATGTGATTCTAATTGGTATGCCGGGCTGCGGCAAATCCACTTTGGGCAAGCTGCTGGCAGAGCGGATGCATAAGCATTTTGTTGACGCAGATGCCTGCATTGTCGAAAAGGCAGGCAAGTCAATTCCTGATATTTTTGCAGAAGACGGTGAAGATGCATTCCGCGATCTGGAAGCTGAGGTGCTGGCCGATCTTGGCAAGCAATCCTCCCTGGTAATTGCAACCGGCGGCGGATGTGTCACCCGGCGTGATAACTACGACAGCCTGCATCAAAACGGCACAATCCTATGGATTAAGCGTGATATCAGTTGCCTTCCCACAGATGGCCGACCGCTTTCCCAAACCGGCAGGCTGGAAGTGATGTATAAGGCCCGTGAGCCCCTTTACAAGGCTTTTTCTGACGCCAGCATTAACAATGACGCAACAATAGACGCGGCGCTGGAAGCCCTTACACAAGCTCTTAAGGAGACAAATCTATGAACATCCTAATCATCAACGGACCCAATATCAATATGCTTGGCATTCGTGAACCGGGCATTTATGGAAATAGCACTTATGCCGATCTACTTAAACTACTGGAAGCCACCGCTAAAGCAAACGGCATCCACATCCATTGCTTCCAATCCAATCACGAAGGCGCCATAGTAGATTGCATTCAGGATGCTTACGGAAAATATGATGGCATTATCATTAACCCTGCCGCCTATACTCACACCTCTGTTGCCATCCTCGATGCCCTGAAGGCGGTGGCAATACCTGCAGTTGAGGTTCACATCTCAGATGTAGACAATCGGGAAAGCTTCCGCCGCATATCCTATGCAGGCCTTGCTTGCGAAAAAACGATCAAGGGCCAGGGCTTTGACGGCTACTGTCAGGCAATGATTTATCTAAAGAACAAATACGCATAAAGTTAAAGTCGCAAACGCATCGTTTGCGACTTTTATTTTGTGTATATATAAGTATCCGCCAAGGCATTAACAGAGCCATCCAAGAATCTTGCGCCGTCATGGAGCTTGCAGAAGCCGCAGGACAGATGCACAGAAATAGACGGTTTATTCTTTTTACTGATATGGCTATACACCGGAGCACTTACATAATTAAGCACAGCATTGACAAGATGCATTGCATAGCCCTTATGCCTGCTGCACGGTTTCGTTTCAAGGGCACACAAAAGCAGGCCTTCTTTATATTGCTCAATGCGAAGGGCGCTCACATAGCTTCCGCCATCTTCCAGGACAAAATACTGCGCCATTTTTTGTGTAAAGAAATCCCGTCTTAAATAGTCCTCAAAATCCATCTGAGCAAGCAGCAATTGCCTGTCATCAGATTCAAATGGATAAAGGTCCTTTCCACTTAGTCGGATACTCTCTTCATAAACCGCCAGCAACTGGGAAAAATCCATATCGCTAAGGGAATTAAAGCATAATAGCTGCACCATTTCCACCCGCCTTTTGCATCATATTACCATCTGGATATAAGCTATGTCAATATTCCTGCATATTTCCTTTCATGCAGTCAAATCCAGGCAAAAAGTTCAGGCATGGTTGTGGAAAACATGGTTATTTGATTACCATAATCACTAATTCTGGGAATTATACAGCCATTTATTCACATATTCCACAAGTTTATCCCCAAGGCAAATTGATGGCTTTTGCGGCATTTCTTACGAATTTACAGGTAAATTCCAGTAATTCTTCAATAATTTGAAAGAGTTAATATAATAATAACAGGTTTACATAATATTTTCTATGCATTGATGAAAAAATTGTGGCAAAAGTAGGAGAAACGCAGGGGTTCTCCCCTGCGTTTTTACCTATACTCTTTCACCAAGAACAGACTTTGTGGCATAGGCATTGAGCTCCATGCCCGCAATATTTCCGGCCAGATATTCATAGTAGGCCTGAGAGCCAATCATCGCAGCATTATCTCCACACAACGACAGAGGCGGCATATATACCTGCACACCCATCTTATCTGCAGCTGCCTGAATATCCCACCGAATTCGGGAGTTTGCTGCAACACCACCGGCAACCGCCAACCGCCTGTGTCCGGTTTGCTCAAGTGCCTGAATAACCCTTGGAACAAGGGTATCTGACACAGCAGCGCTGAAACTGGCGCAAAGGCCGGGAATATCCAGCTCCTCCCCCACCTGCTGGGCGTGATGAATCAGATTAAGGGCTGCTGTTTTAAGGCCGGAAAAACTCATATCATAGGGGTTTTCTCCCGGCTTTGACCTGGGCAGCATATATTTGCCGTCATCACCGGTCTGCGCCATCTTGTCAAGAGCGCTGCCACCGGGATAAGGCATACCAAGCACACGGGCCACCTTATCGAAGCACTCCCCTGCCGCGTCATCCAGCGTTGTGCCCAAAATTTCCATTTTAGTGTAGTCCTGCACATCGATAATCATGGTGTGACCACCGGAAACCATCAAGCAAAGAAAAGGAGGCTCCAAATCAGCAAATGCAATATAGTTTGCTGCGATATGCCCGCGAATATGGTGTACCGGTATCAGGGGTTTGTTAAGCACCATCGCAGCAGCCTTGGCAAAGTTAACGCCAACCAGCACAGCGCCAATAAGGCCGGGTGCATAGGTTACAGCAACTGCATCAATTTGCGAACGGTCAAGACCTGATTTTTCCAATGCCTGGTCAGCAAGTCCGTAAATGGATTCAATGTGCATTCTGGATGCTATTTCCGGAACAACGCCACCGTAAATCCGGTGCAGGTCAACCTGGGATGCAATGCAATCGGAGAGCACATATCTTCCGTCCCGCACTACGGCTACAGCCGTTTCATCGCAGGAGGATTCAACTGCAAGAATATTCATATGGCCAACTCCTTTCGCATAATTAGGGCATCCTCTTTGGGATGACGGTAATACCCGGGGCGCCTGCCGGCAATGAAAAACCCAAGTTTTTCATAGAGACGGATAGCCGGCTCATTGGAGGCCCGTACCTCCAGCATAAGAAAAGTCACGCCCTTTTCCTTCAGCCCCTTTTCAAGGGCAGCTACAAGGTTCTCTGCAATCCCCTGTCTGCGGTATTCCGGATCTACGGCAATATTCATCATGTCAGCCCCATCCAGCACCGACTGACTGCCTACATAGCCGGCTGTACGCCCATTATCAACGGCAACCAGCCACAAGGACAAAGGGTTATCCAGCTCCGATGCAATGGAGGCTGGGCTCCAAGGGTCAGAAAAGCATATCTTTTCCAAGGCTGCAATATCATCAACATGCCGCCTGTTCATAACAACATATTCCATCATTTTGCCTCATACCAGCTATCGCCCCACTTGGCTTCTGCTGAAAGCGGAACACTCAGCGCCGCAACGCCTTCCATTTGCTCGCTAATGAGCGCTGCAACCATAGGTGCAACAGCCTCCGGGCACTCAACAATCAGTTCATCGTGTACCTGTAGCAGCAGCTTGGCCTCCGGAAACTGCATTTTAAGCGCAGCATCCACACGAATCATGGCAAGCTTAATAAGGTCAGCCGCAGTGCCTTGAATAGGCGTATTCAGCGCAATACGTTCAGCGCCCTGGCGAATATTGAAGTTGCTGCTTTTCAGTTCGGGAATATAGCGTTTACGGCCAAATATGGTTATTGTATAGCCCTTTTCCCGTGCATCAATGACCACCTGTTTCATATAATCGCGAACACCACGGTAGTTATTCAGGTAGTTATCGATATATTCCTTTGCCTGATAACGGCTGACACCAATATCCTCAGCAAGAGAGAACTCTGAAATTCCGTAAACAATGCCGAAATTAACCGCCTTAGCATGCCGGCGCTGCAGCGCTGTAACATCCTCAGCTGCCACTCCGAATACCTGAGATGCGGTAACTGTGTGCACGTCCTGCCCGTCAATAAATGCCTGACGCATTACGTCATCATCGGCAATATGGGCAAGAACACGGAGCTCAATTTGGCTATAGTCCGCATCTACAAGAACGCAGCCGGGTTTAGGAATGAACATCTTGCGAATTTCAGCGCCCAGGTCTGTACGAACTGGGATGTTCTGTAGGTTAGGCTCTGTGGACGACAGACGGCCGGTTGCGGTGACCAAATTTTGGAATGTTGTATGAATTCTACCGTCGCTGCCGATTGCGTGGATAAGGCCCTCGGCATAAGTGGAGTACAGCTTTGTCAGCATCCGGTAATCCATAATGGCCGGAATAATCGGATGCTTGGATTTTAGCTTTTCCAGCACATCGGCATTGGTGGAATAGCCTGTCTTTGTTTTCTTTACAGGTGGCAGGCCTAACTCCTCAAACAGCAGCTGGCCAAGCTGCTTAGTGGAATTGATGTTAAAGGGCTCTGCCGAGAAAGAATAAATCAGTTTCTCACAATCGTCAATGCGACGAGATAACATCTGCCCAAATTGAGTAAGCTGATTTTCATCAATGGCAATGCCTTCTTTTTCCATGCGGTACAGGACAGAGCAAAGAGGAAATTCAATTTCTTCGTAAAGCTTTTCCATACCGGTGTCTTCAAGGCATTTGCGCAAAACCGGCTTTAAGTTCCACAAGGCCTCGGCGCAAGCACAAGCATCGGAATCATCCACATTCACCCCAAGGAAATTGGTTGCAAGCTTGGAAACCGGATAATCAGACTGTGACGGATTCAGGTCATAGGCTGCAAGGGCTGTGTCAAAGGTAAAATTGCCGTGGGGCAAACCCAGTTCATCCAAGGTGTGCAATGTGGTTTTCAGGTCATGGCAAGTGATAGCTTCTGCGGCTGTAATGGTGTCACAAGCCATCATCGCCTCCATAGGTGTAAGCACACACACGCCTTTATCCCATGCAATGCCTACCGAGCAATCCGGCGCTATATACATCGCCAGCTCCCGGCACCCGATAGGAAGCTGGTCACAAACAGGAAGCTTCACAAAATCACAGACAGGTTTTTGCTCCTGAACTGTTACATCGCGCAGGCCGTATTTATCAATCAGGCGCACAAACTCAAGCTGAACAAAAAGCTTATAGAGTTCTTCTTTGTTATAGGGCTGAACAATGGCATCTTTGGGTTCAAAGTCAATAGGTGCATTGGTGCGAATGGTTGCAAGATCATAGGAAAGATATGCATTATCCTTGCCGGCTTCCATCTTTTCCCGTAGCTTGGGGCGAATAGAAGGATCATTCAAATTTTCATAAACACCGTCAAGAGAACCAAACTTTATCAAAAGCTCAGTTGCGGTCTTAGGACCAACACCGGCAACACCTGGGATGTTATCAGAAGAATCGCCCATCAAAGCCTTCAGGTCAATGATTCTCTTTGGCTCGAAGCCATATTCCTGCGTAAACAGGGCCTCATCGTAAACAGTTGATACTGTCTGCCCGGGCTTTGTAATCACCAGTTTCACCCGAACATTGTTATCAATCAGCTGCAAGCTATCTCTGTCTCCGGTGGCAATGACGCATTCCCAATCATTAGCTGCACATATGCGGCTTACCGTGCCAATCACATCATCCGCTTCCCAGCCTTGGCATTCATATATGGGAATATTCATGGCACGGAGCACCTGTTTCATAACAGGCATCTGCTGGGCAAGCTCCTCTGGCATGGCGTGTCTGTTGGCTTTATAGCCATCATACTGCAGATGGCGGAATGTGGGTCCATGCAGGTCAAACGCCACACATACTGCTTCAGGCTGCTCATCCTTTTCCATGCGCTCAAGAATATTCAAAAAGCCGTAAATTGCATTGGTGTAAAGTCCGTCCCGGTTAGTCAGCGGCTTCACGCCGAAAAAAGCACGGTTGATGATGCTGTTGCCGTCCAGAATCAAAAGCTTCATACTTTTCTCCATTTCGCACCCTGAGGGGTGTCAATTATTTCAATGCCGCGGGACTTCAGCTCATCGCGGATCGCGTCGGCAAGGGCAAAGTCTTTGTCTTTTTTTGCCTGCGTGCGCTTTGCCACAAGCGCATCAATTTCCGGATCAGCAGAAGCAGCTTCTTCTTCAGCCTGCTTTTGACGAAGAATATCTGCATTTTTAATCAGGTCCAGGCTCAGCACCCGGTCAAAATCCTTAATGAGTGCCAGTTTTGTAGCATCGCTGGTTTTTGCTTTAAACACATCGTAAACAGCAGTTATTGCAACAGATGTGTTCAAATCGCCGTTAAGTGCACCAACAAATTTCGCTTTAAGCTCATCAAAGGCGGCTGCATCAACTGCGCCGTTTTGATCAAGCGCCGCAATGCGAGCAATGAGCTTTTGATAAGCAACTGCCGCATTATCCAGGTTCTCCCAGCTGAACACCAAATTTCTGCGATAATGGCTCTGCAGGCAGAACAGACGGTAAGCCATGGGCTCATATCCCTTGCTTTCCAACAGGCTGACGGTCAAAAACTCACCCTTTGACTTAGACATCTTACCGTCGTTGGTGTTCAGATGGTGGACATGGAACCAATAGTTGCACCACTTATGGCCCAAATAGCTCTCAGATTGGGCAATTTCATTGGTATGGTGGGGAAATGCATTATCAATGCCGCCGCAGTGAATATCCAAGTCTTCACCCAAATATTTCATAGAAATACCGCAGCACTCGATGTGCCAGCCGGGATAGCCGATGCCCCAGGGCGACTCCCATTTAAGGGCCTGGTCCTCGAACTTGGACTTGGTAAACCAAAGCACAAAGTCATTCTTATTGCGCTTATTGGTATCTTCCTCAACGCCTTCACGAACGCCAATTGCCAGGTCCTCCTGGTCGTGGTCGTTAAAGACATAATATTTCTCTAATTTGCTGGTATCAAAATACACATTGCCGCCGGCAAAATATGCAAAGCCCTTATCAATCAGACCGGAAACGATTTGGATATACTCAGCGATACAGCCGGTAGCCGGCTGAATGATATCAGGTTTTTTGATATTAAGCTTATCGCAATCGGCAAAGAAAGCATCCGTATAAAACTGCGCAATCTCCATAACGGACTTATTCTCCCGCCTTGCGCCCTTAAGCATTTTATCTTCGCCGGTGTCAGCATCAGAAGCAAGGTGACCAACATCCGTAATATTCATTACGCGCTTAACGTTATAGCCAAGATAACGCAAGGCCTTTTCCAGCACATCCTCCATAATATAAGTGCGCAGATTGCCTATATGGGCAAAATGATACACCGTAGGGCCACAGGTGTACATCTTCACCACATCGGGATTATTGGGTGTAAACAGTTCCTTTTTATGGGTAAGAGAGTTATAAAGATACATAGATAAACCTCCTTAAAATTGAAAAAAGCCTCCTGTGCAAAGGCACAAGAGGCGGGTATAAACTCGCGGTTCCACTCTCATTTATCACTTAAATCAATTCGCTCCCGGGCGCACTTTCGCAGCTACTGGTCTACCGGACTTTCAGCCAACGGTCCGGATTCTCTGTAAGACATTTTTACTGTTACTCTTCCCGTTCACAGCGATATTTTATTGATGTTATTCTACCATCATATCCACATTTTTGTCAAGAATAACGTCCACATAAAATAGATATTACCATTGTAACTACGTAAAATATATGATATAATACTGAAAAATTACAAAGAAGGTGTCTGCTGTGAATAGGGCGTTATGTCTTGTTATCTGTTTTTGTGCGATTTTTACTCTTATTGGCTGTCAGGGAAATTCTGCCGGCAGCAACCAGCAACCAGCTTCTACCGACCCGCAGCATCCCCCCGCCTGCCCGGACGACCTGATTGCCGTTGCCGTTCCGGTCACAACCGAGGAGCACAAGGGCCAGGATGGCAAAGTAATCTTCTCATATTCCTACCAGCACATGTACCTGACGGGTCCTGACCAGAAAATTGCGGATGCCATTATTATTGATTTTCTTAATCGGGTAGACCAAACCAGGTCCGTTGCTGAAGGCATTGCTCAGCAGGCGCAGAATGCATATAATGGGCAAACCAGCTGGAACGCCTATATGTACCAAACCACCTATAGCCCAATGCGTATTGACAAGGGCATCTTAAGCTTACTTGGAACTAATATCAGCGTATACGGCGGCCCTCACCCGGAGCGCACCCATATGGCAGCGAATTACGATATGTTAACCGGCGAGGTGCTGACACTTGGCAGCATATTGACCCATATTGACTGCGCCGCCGTTCTATGCGACCTGGTTATAGAGAGCCTAAACGCAGTGAAAAGCGAAAAGTTTTTATATGACGGCTTTGAGGCAACGGTAAGGGAACAGTTTAAAATTAACGAGAGCTATAATCAGCGTTTCTATTTTTCTCCCGATGGCCTGTGTTTCTTCTTCTCACCCTATGAAATCGCCCCCTATATCTCCGGCCTTATCACTGTAGAAATTCCCTATGCAAAGCTAACCGGCATCCTCTCAGATGCTTATTTCCCCGAGGAACGTGAAACTGCTACCGGTGATATTAGCCTGGAGCCCTTCACTAACGAGGCGCTTGCCCGTTTCAGTCAATTCTCCGAGTTAAACCTTGTGTCTGATGGTACAAAGCTTTTGCTTCATGCAGATGGAATGATCCACAATGTTCGAATAGAAACAGGAAGATGGAATTTAAACGGAAATACATTTGTTCCCGAGCAAACAGTATTTTCCGCTGCAGCCCTATGCCAATATGATGCCATTGTGCTTCAGGACTTAATCCCAGATGATATGCCAACCTTGCGAATCACATTTGATTCTTTAGGAAAAACAATCAGCTATTTCATATCCCAAGACAACGGAACAATCCTTTTATTACCTGCTTGATAAATATGGCATAACCTGCTTGGTTATGCCATATTTTAATGCATTGAATGTCTGAATCCGTCGGTAAGCTTTTTTAGCTCCGGAGTCAAAAAAAGCAATGCAGTTAAATTCGGTATTGCCATTAAACCGTTAACCGATTCCGCCAACAGCCAAACCGTGCCTGTCCCAAGGAGCGCGCCAAGCATTACAGTTACCGTTTGAAGGGCAGAAAAGACATTCCATACTTTTGGACCAAATAAGAACTGAGCACATCGAATACCATAAAGGCCCCAGCCAAAGATTGTTGCTATGGCAAAGGCGCATAGGCACACAGCCAATGGGATACATATCCAGGGGCCATATACATGAGAAAAAGCTTCCAATGCCAGATCAACGCCTGAGTCGATGGAATAAGGAACAGAAACACCGCTGCATAAGATAACCAGGGCCGTCATAGTGCAAATTACAATGGTGTCAATAAACACCTCCATAATGCCCATAAGACCCTGTTGGCACGGATGGTCAACCAGGGCTGCGCTGTGGGCAATAGACGCCGTGCCCATACCTGCTTCATTGGTAAATACGCCTCTTGAAGCGCCAATTCTCATTGCAACAAAAGCTGAGCCGAGCATACCGCCGGTGACACTTTTGGGTGAAAATGCACCAGTTATGATCTGCTCGAAAGCAGGAACAATCCGCTCTGCACGAACAGCCAAAACCCCAATACACAAAAGGATGTAAAAAACCGCTGCAAATGGCACAAGGCTTTCCGTGACAGAGCCAATGCGGCTTGCACCACCGAAGAGCACAAGAGCCACGATTATGCACAGTGCAAAACCAATCGCCAAATCAAAAAGGCGGCTTCTTGTGCCACCCAGCGCTGTCACCACGCCGTTAATACCACCAATAACCGCATTAACCTGAGTTGCATTACCAACGCCAAATGCAGCTACAACACCAAAAAAGCAATAAACATAAGCAAGGGGTAAAAATCGCTTATTTAGCCCCATGGATATCATATACATAGGACCGCCCATATACTCCCCATCCGCATTCTTGCTACGGTATCTTATCGCCAGGGTTGCCTCAGCAAACTTTGTTGCCATACCAATGAGTCCGCAGATCCACATCCAAAATACAGATCCCGGGCCTCCAAGACATATCGCGCCTGCCACACCTGCAATGTTTCCCGTGCCCACAGTTGCGGCCAAGGCTGTGCACATTGCTCTGTATGCAGTTGTGCCACCTGTATTCTTTTCACGCAGGCGACCAAAGAAAGTTTTCGCTGCCTGCGGAAACAGGGATAACTGAGCAAAGCCGGTTTTTACGCTGATATAAATGCCAACCCCAACAATCAGCACAAGCATTGGCAGACCCCAAATAATATTATTGGCGGTTTGTAAAAAACGGTCCATCACAACACCCCTAAATAAAAAAGCAGTTCTCGGTTTGAGAACTGCTTTCGTGTTATTTCCAGTTTGCCCAAATATCCGGGCAATATCCTACCGTGGCATCTTTTCCATTGCGCACAATGGGGGTGCGCATCAATTCAGGCTTGTCAAAAACCTTGTCTTCCTTGGCAACTTTGTCATCCATATACCGCATAAGCGTCACATCCGGAGACTTAGAATCCCAATCAATCAAGTTGTCTATACCGCCAACTGCCCGCAGCACACTGTCAAACTCTTTCCCGGAAAGGCCGTAACGAACAATGTCAACATATTGATAGTTGATGCGCCGTTCCTTAAAATATCGTTCAGCCTTTTTTGTATCAAAGCATTTGCCTTTTCCAAAAATCTGAATATTCAATATGTCACCTCCATCAGGCAAAGTCCGCAGGAAGGAACCAAGCTGCCTGCCTGTTCCCGTTTTTGGGTGTAAAGCCTGGGTATATCGTCAACAGGGCGCTCGCCTCTGCCGATCTCAAGCAGTGTACCAACCATAATGCGCACCATATGGTGCAAAAAGCCGTTTCCCGTAACGGTAAAATGAATTTCATTCCCCTTTTGCTCCACGCGGAAGCTGTGGATATGCCGTTGGGTGGACTTATTGCTTTTATGGGCGCAAAAGGCGGCAAAATCATGGGTGCCAACAAAATCCTCTGCAGCCTTTGCCATCAAGGCAACATCAACTGCACGGGGGTCAATGTGCACAAATTTGCGTTCAAACACACAGGGTGTATCGCTGTTCCAAACGCGATAAAGATAAGTTTTTGTTTTTGCGTTAAGCCGTGCGTGAAATCTCTGGGACACGCTTCTGCAGGAATATATGCCAATATCCTCCGGTAAATACCTGCGAAGCTCCAGCAAGAGCTGATCATCCGGCATTTGGCTGTTGCAATGAAAATTCGCAACCTGTCCTTTTGCATGTGTGCCGGCATCTGTACGGCCGCTGCCGGATATCTCAACAGGCTCGCCGAGAATCCTGGACAGAGTACTTTCCAGCTTTTCCTGAATGGAATTTTGACCGGCGCTTAGCCGCTGCCAACCCTTATACCGGCTGCCATCATAGCAGATATCAAGCCGCACATTCCTCATATTCTTCCAATTCCTCTCTGAGTTCCCGTTGATTATCTGCAGAAAACAGAAACCGTCCGTTATGGTCATAAACCTGAAAATGTCCGTGAATGTATTTTACTGTATACATTTGCATCACCCTTTCTGTGATACAAATATACACGCAGTTCGGTACAATATAGCGGACAATTAAGTCGTAATTAACATCAAATCATTATTCAGCTCAACCAGCAACATCATAGCCAGCGTCAATGATGGCCTGCTTCAAAGCCTGCACATCCGCCTGACCGGTAACCGTAACGCATTTCTTTTCCAGGTCCACCACCGCATCCTGCGTTCCGGCAACGCCCTTACAGGCAGCTTCCACGTGGGCCTTACAATGCTTACACATCATTCCGTCAACATAAATAACAGTTTCCACAGCTTTAACCTCCTTGACATGTTTTCCTTCCACTACATCAGTGCCTGCGGTCTGCCTGAACAGACGAAGCCGCAACGCATTTGTTACAACGAATATAGAACTAAAGCTCATAGCTGCTGCACCCAGCATAGGGCTTAGTAAAAAACCAAATGCACTGTACAATGCGCCTGCTGCAATGGGAATACCCAGTACATTGTAGAAAAATGCCCAAAACAGATTTTGTCTAATATTCCTGATTGTGGCTTTGCTAAGGCGCACCGCATCACACAGTGAGGAAAGATTACCCTGCATCAGAACGATATCTGCCGATTCCATTGCAATGTCAGTACCGGTGCCAATAGCAATGCCAACATCTGCAGTTACCAGTGCAGGAGCATCGTTGATGCCGTCGCCAACCATGGCAACCTTTCTTCCCTCCTGCTGCAGTTTTTGAATAGCCCCTGCCTTCTGACCTGGCAGAACATCGGCAATCACACGGTCAATGCCGGCATCGCCGGCGATGGCCTGGGCGGTTGAAGCATTATCACCGGTGAGCATAATCACCTCAATACCATATTTGTGCAAGGTCTTCACTGCATCAGCAGAATCCGGCTTCAGCACATCTGATGCCAAAATTGCGCCAAGATATGCGCCCTCTCCGGTTGCAAAATACAGCGGTGTCTTTCCCATAGCGGTCAGCTCTGCAAAATCGGGCACAGTAATCTCCAGGCTGGCCATCAGTGCCCGGTTACCACCATAGTAAACAGTGCCATCTACAGAGCCTTTAACACCCCGACCCGGTAATACTGCAAAATCAAGACATTCCTCAAGTGAAGTACCGGCGGTCCGTTCCATAATTGCTTTGGCAAAGGGATGCTCAGATTTGCTTTCAAGCGCACCTGCAATTTTTAAAAGCTTATCATCAGTTACACCGGACGCAATCACATCTGTAACCTGTGGCTTACCTATTGTCAGTGTTCCGGTTTTGTCCAAAACAACGGTATTTACATTATGCAGGGTTTCCAAAGCCTGGGCATTCTTGTAAAGAACACCCATACCGGCACCCTTGCCCGTTGCAACCATAATAGCAACAGGAGTTGCCAAACCCAGGGCGCAGGGGCATGAAATCACCAGAACGCAAATCGCGCAATTGAGTGCAAATTCCAGTCCGGAGCCAAGGGTCATCCATATAATAAAGGTAACCAGCGCGATTGCCATAACCACAGGAACGAACACCCCGGCAACCTTATCTGCCAGCCGGGCAATGGGTGCTTTAGAGCCGCCGGCTTCTTCCACCAAGCGAATGATTTGACTTAGGGTTGTGTCCTGCCCAACCTTTTGGGCAGTATACTCAAAATAGCCCTCTGTGCACACAGTTGCGGCAATCAGCGTATCGCCTGTGGTCTTTTCTACAGGCACGCTTTCTCCCGTGATGGCGCTTTGATCCAACGTGCCATGGCCGGCTTTGATTAAACCGTCAACCGGTATGCGGTCGCCTGAGCGAATTACCACCGTGTCACCAACAAGCACATCCTCCAGCGAAAGTGTAAGCTGCTTGCCGTCACGGATTACAACAGCAGTTTTCGGCCGTAAATCCATCAGCTTTTTTACTGCATCTCCGGCTTTTCCCTTTGCCCGGGATTCCAGGTATTTACCCACGGTAATCAAGGTAAGAATCATTGCAGCGGATTCAAAATAGAGGTTACCGCTATAAATAGAAACAATTTCCCACTGACCGTGACCTATGGCATAGGCCATACGCAAAATGGCGACAATGCCATAGATGAGGGCAGCACCTGAACCTACAGCAATGAGGCTATCCATATTAGGTGACCTGTGGATAAGGGCTTTAAAGCCCTTTGCATAATATGACCGATTCAGGTAGATAACCGGTAATGTAAGAAATAGCTGCAGCAGCGCAGCAACAAGAGCATTTTGCTCCTCATGATACCACACAGGCAGAGGCAGGTGAAGCATATGACCCATGGTAAAATACATAAGAACAATCAGCAACACCGCCGATATAATAATGCGCCTGAGTATACTGTTGCTGTCCTGTTCTGCCACATTCACTTTAGGCGCATTTGCACCATTATGGAGGGCGCTATAGCCGGCATCGGCAACCACCTTTTCAACAATCGATACCACCGAGTCGCTGTCAGCCGTAACGACCATAGTACCTGCCAGCAGATTAACCTCAGCGCTCTTTACGCCCGCTACAGCCTTTGTTACCTTCTCAACACGGGCAGAGCAAGCCGCACAGGTCATACCGGAAACTGTAAATTTTATCTTCATCAAAATCACCTACCAATGTCCACCGTTGACATGAACCGCATTTTATGATAATATTTTATCATATGTTTTTGAAATTTCAAGTAGCCATACCCCTGCCATTCTCATGTATAAAGGAGAAACAACATGAAAATCAAAATCACCTCTGACAGCACTTGTGATCTTTCTCAGGAGCTTCTTGAAAAGTATGACATCGGCCTTCTGCCCCTGGTGGTAGTTAAGGGCGGTGAAGCTTTCCATGACGGGGTTACTATCACGCCTGCAGAAATCTTTGAGCATGTGGCAAACGGCGGCGATCTTTGCTCCACCACAGCGCTGAACATCGACGACTATACCCAGTATTTCTCTCAATTTGTAAATGACTATGATGGCGTAGTGCATATCAACATCGGCGCAGGTTTCTCTTCCTGCCATCAGAATGCGCGGTTGGCAGCCGAAGAATTTAACAATGTTGTTGTCATTGACTCCGCCAACCTGTCCACCGGTCAGGGTCTTGTAGTGCTCAAAGCCTGTGAGCTTGCACAGACCTGCAGCAGCCTTCAGGAAATCGAAGAAAAGCTTAACGCCTTCACTCCCAAGGTGGAAGCCAGCTTCCTGCTTGACCAGCTTAAGTATATGGTAAAGGGTGGCCGCTGCTCTGCCGCTGCAGCTCTGGGCGCCAACCTGCTGAACTTAAAGCCTTGCATCGAGGTTAAAGACGGCAAGATGGGCGTTGTGAAGAAATATCGCGGTAACTATTCCAGGTGTCTTGCCTCCTATGTAAAGGACCGCCTGCACGGCCGTGATGATCTGCAGCATGATACGCTGTTTGTAACCCGCACCCCCGTCACCGAGGAATGCCTGAATGCAGTTAAGGACGCCGTGGATGAATATGCAGACTTCGAGAACATCTACTGGACTACCGCAGGCTGCACCGTTTCCTGCCACTGCGGCCCCGGCACGCTGGGTGTGCTGTTTGTAAGAAAGTAACCTCTAAATTGCCGCAGATTTTTCTGCGGCAATTTACCTGTATTTTTTAAAAATCGAGGGTATATCATGGACTACAATACCTTACTTGATATGACCGCAGAGCTTTCCTATTATCTGGCGATGTGTGGCGCAGAAACATTTCGGGTGGAAGATACCGCAAACCGGGTTATGGCAGCATATGGCATTCAGGCCGAGATTTTTGCCATTCCCAACTGCATCACCATCAGCATTGAAACTGCCGAAGGAAAGCCCATGACCCGTATGCGCCGGGTTGGTCATCACGGAACTGACCTTGACTCCGTTGAGCGCTACAGCAATTTAAGCCGCAGAATTTGCGCCCAAAAGCCTGAGCCCAAAGAAGCAATGACCTGGCTTCGTGAAACAACCGCTTCCCGTGTCAGCTATACCCTCCCACTTTATTTATTAGGTAATTTTATTGGCGGTGCCGGTTGGGGCATATTCTTTGGCGGCACCCTTTTGGAAGGTCTTCTTGGCGGCATCTGCGGCCTTATCATTGGCTTAGTGATTCATTTTACCGAAGGTCTTAAGGTCAACAGCTTCTTTGCCACCATATTCTCTGCCTTCACTATGGCTTTTGTGGCTTACATAGCCGCTTCCTTGAACATTGTTGCCAACCCGGATACCGCCATCATCGGTGCACTCATGATTCTGGTACCCGGCCTGTTGTTCACCAACGCCATGCGGGATATCATTTACGGTGATACAAACTCCGGAACAAACCGCATTGTGCAGGTTATACTGATTGCCGTCGCCATTGCCCTTGGTACTGGCTCTGCCTACAATGCAAATGCCGCCTTGTTTGGCGCAGCAGAAGCCATAGCGCCTATTGCCTACCCTCTGTATGTGCAAATTCTTGCCTGCCTTTTTGCCGGTACCGGCTTTGCCTTTATTTATAATGTCCGCTTTCCCGGCGCTTTTCTTTGCGCCATTGGCGGCGCCCTCACCTGGGCAGCCTATGGCATTGCCTTTGAAATTACCCACGATGTATTTGGCGCTAACCTGATTGCCGCAATCGTTGCCGCAGCATATTCCGAAACCATGGCCCGCATTCGCAAATACCCTGCTATCTCCTATCTTGTTATCTCCATTTTCCCACTCCTACCCGGCGCCGGTGTATACTACACCACCCACGCCATTGTAAACAGTGATACCCTCACCGCAGGCAGCAAAGGAATGGAAACCATTGCCATTGCCGGTGCGCTGGCAATCGGCATCCTGTTCGTTTCTACCTTGGTGCGCCTTTGGAATGTTTGGAAGCAAAAACGAAATGCATAATTTAAGCGGTCAGGCTATGCCTGACCGCTTAAAAAATGGTCTTCAATAATGTCGCTGTGGGTAACCACAATGGGAAGTTTTGCAATCTCCTCTTTTGTGAAAAAACGCATATCCCGGGATTCGCTGCTTAACACGATTTTCGGTATCTCGGGTAGCTCTAAGCCAAACACCACAACCACCATTCGCCATATACTGCCATCCCGATACGCAGCAATGCGCCCAGGCTCGCCATATACGCCCAGTTTACGAAATTTATCCTGGGATATCCGCAAGCCAAGTTCTTCGTATATTTCCCGGGCAATAGCCTGCAAAGGCGTTTCCTGCCGCTTCACGCCGCCTCCCGGCAGCCCCCACAAGTCACAGTCCCGCCGTTTTTCCAGCAGCAGCTTTCCCTGGCAGGTGAGTATAACATTGGCACCCAAGTGGGCAGGCTGCGTGGTTTTGGGCGCATTGGGGTCACCCCGGTAAAATTTAACAATGTCCATATCCTCATCCTCCGGTTTTCATTATAACTGATACCAGGCTATTTTTCCAGTCCTAAAACTCGTCGGGCACAGGCTTTGTAACGCCGGTGCGACGCGCCTTGTCAAGACCCCCTGCCATATGCCCACCCGGGTCCTGGGTAAACTTGGCTCTGCGGATAATGTCCTCGCCAAACTTGTCCCTTAAGCTGTCCACGGTTTCATCCAGTCGCAGCTTGCGCTCATATTGCCATGCTGAGACCCCGGAAAACAGGTCATACTGCTGATATGGCTCATTGGAAAGCCGTGTCATCTGCACGCCCAGCTGGCGCAGAGGTGTAACACCGTCCCATAGCTCATCAAAAACCTGGCAGGCCGCTTCAAATATCTGAGAGGTCATATTGGTAACGCTTAAAAGCACCCGTTGGTGAGATGCATGCTGAAATTCAAAGGTGCGAATATGCACCGAAACGCAGCCGCCGCATTTTCCATCCTTGCGCATCCTGGCTGCCACCGTTTCGCACAGGCTCAAAAGCACCTGATGCGCCTGTGGCGCAGTCACTACATCCTGCGCTGTTGTTACAGAATTGCCGTAGCCTTTGTTTTCCTGAGGTAGCGGGCACACCGCGTCGGCATTACGCCCGTTGGCAAAGTGCCATATGGTTTCACCGTGCTTGCCAAGCCGCTGGCGCAATAAGGCAACATCGGTGTTTGCCAACTGACCTATGGTATAAATACCGTATAGCTTAAGCTTTCGCTCTGTAGCCGGACCAACCAGAAATAAATCCCTTACCGGCAGAGGCCACATTTTTTCTTCCATCTCCTCCGGAAACAAGGTATGCACCTTGTTGGGCTTTTCAAAGTCGCCTGCCATTTTGGCCAGCAGCTTATTGCTGGATATGCCGATATTCACTGTAAAGCCCAGTTCATCCAGGATGGTTTGGCGCATAGTTTCCGCTGCCACACGGGGAGCGCCATGCAGCCGCCTTGTGCCGGTCATATCCACCCAAGCCTCATCAATAGAATATTGCTCCACATTAGGGCTAAACCGCCGCATAACCTCCACAAAATGCCTGGAGGCTTCCACATACAGCGGATAATCCGGTGGCACCACCACCAAATCCGGACATTTTTCCAAAGCCAGAAATAACGGCTCACCGGTTTGGATGCCATATTTCTTGGCGGGACCGCTTTTGGCCAAAATAATGCTGTGACGAGATTCCTTTTCCCCGGCAACAACTGCCGGTATCTGCCTTAAATCCACTGTTTCACCCAGCACCTTAAGACGATATACCGCCGACCAGGATAAAAATGCGCTGTTGGCATCCACATGGAATATCACACGGCCATCCATCAGCACACCCTCCTCAAAAAGCTCCAGCAGTGGGTACGCAGAGTGTATTTCAGCTCAAAAATCCATTGCCTATTCTCCACTGTAGCCCGGCATAAAAACACCGTAGCCTCAATACCCACATACTGAATCTTTTTGCTGCTGATAACTTCATCAATGTCCAGGCGCAGCAGCCTGTGCTCATCATCTTCCATACGCACCCGCAGGGGGCGCAGCTCTCCGCCGGCGCTGCAAAAAGATATCACATCCACCGGGCAAACATTCCTTTCCACGGCCACTCACCTGCCTTTCTTGCTGTCCGCTCTTATTATAGCACATATGTTCTAAATAAAGCAAGGGGAATTTCGTGGTTGCCATGCAACTTTCTGTTTGATATAATAAAAGAAAAAGCAAGGAGGCCTTATGCTGAAATTCCCATGTCTTGTACTGGATCACGATGATACAGTGGTGCAAAGCGAAGCCACCGTCAATTACCCCTTCTTTTGTTATATTCTGGACCAATTCCGCCCCGGGCAGAAAATAACCCAGCAAGAATATACCCGAGGCTGCTATGAGCTGGGTTTTTCCAAAATGTGCCGGGAAAAATATCAGTTCACCGAGCAAGAGCTTATTGATGAATACCTGGGCTGGCAGGCATATATCAAAGACCACATTCCTGCACCCTACCCCGGCATACGCCGGCTGATTCACCGTCAAAAAGCCGCCGGTGGCCTTGTGTGCGTAGTTTCCCACTCCTGTAACGACAATATCACCCGGGACTATGCCGCCCATATCGGCCTGCAGCCCGATGACATCTACGGTTGGGACTATCCGGAGCATCAGCGCAAGCCCAGCGCCTATCCCTTAGAGCAGATTATGAAAAAATACAATCTATCACCAAAGGAGTTATTGGTGGTAGACGATATGAAGCCGGCCTGGGAAATGGCAAGAAAGGCCGGTGTGCCCATTGCCTTTGCAGGCTGGGGTCGGGCGGACTGCCCGGAAATTTCCCGGGAAATGACCGAACTTTGCGACTTTGCATTTAATGACATAGATGATCTGTACCGGTTTTTATTTAATGACTGAAAACGACCGAAATTCCGATAAATACCCTTGACAAATATGCTATAATGATTAGGCCGAGGAGGTGATCTGTCTGGAAAAGCAAGGCGTGAAAATAATGGCGCGCAATCGGGAAGCTTACCACGAATATTTTGTGGAAGAGGAATTTGAAGCCGGCATTGAGCTCATGGGCACGGAGGTTAAATCCATCCGTCAAGGTACGCTGAACTTGAAGGACGCCTGGTGCGGCATTAAAGAAGGACAGATGCTCCTGAATCAAATGCACATCTCCCCCTATGACCACGGAAACCGTTTTAACCCCGATCCCCGCAGACCGCGCAGACTATTGATGCACAAACGGGAGATTATGCGGCTATACGGGAAGGTCAAACAAGATGGCTATTCCCTGATTCCGCTATCTGTGTATTTTAAAGGCAGCCTGGTGAAGGTGAATGTTGGGCTGTGCAAAGGCAAAAAGCTTTATGACAAAAGACAGGCTGCGGCAGAGCGTGATGCAAAGCGTCAGATCGACCGGGCTATGAAAGAGAGGTACTAACTATGAATCCCACTTTTAAGATTACTATGGAAAACGGTGGCGTTATTGAGGGCGAGCTGTATCCTGAAACTGCACCCCAGAGCGTGTATAATTTTATTGATCTTGCCAATCATAACTATTATGACGGTCTGATTTTTCATCGTGTTATCCCTGGTTTTATGATCCAGGGCGGCTGCCCTGATGGCACTGGCATGGGTGGCCCGGGCTACTGCATTAAAGGCGAATTTTTCTTCAACGGCATCCGCAACGACCTGCGTCACAAGCGGGGTGTGTTGTCTATGGCCCGTTCTTCCAGCCCCAACTCTGCAGGCAGCCAGTTCTTTATTATGCATCAGGATGCCAAGCACCTGGATGGCCAGTATGCAGCCTTTGGTAAGGTAACCGGCGGTATGGATGTTGTAGATGCCATTGCTGCCACTAAGACCGGCCCCAACGACCGTCCTGTAGCTGAACAGAAGATTGCGTCCATCGTTGTAGATACCCACGGGGAAACCTATCCCGAGCCGAACAAGCTCCCCGACCCCTACGGTCGCTTCTAAGACATTTTCAGGGGCTGCTTTCGCAGCCCCATCCATTTCCCTATTTCCATTTATACGGGGCCGTACTGGTTTCGACGGGGGTAGTGAGGCTGGAATAGCGGGCCGTGGCGCCTAACCACGATAAAATGGGTACTTTTTTAAATTTAACTGACAACAATAACGTTGCTCTGGCTGCCTAATTAGGCGCCCATCCGCCCCGGAAGGTCCACGAGCCGGGCTCGGGTGTGATTTGAGTGGAGAACGTGCGTGCGGTAAGCTTTGCCCGCACCACGCATCATGAAGCTACTGATTCCCGCAGGGTGTTTGTTCCCGTCGGGTTGAGGGAATGTAAATAACAAACTGCGCCCGGAGAAGTTCCTTCCAAGTTGCTTTCGGACAGGGGTTCGATTCCCCTCGGCTCCACCAAAAGAAAACCCACCCTTTTGGGTGGGTTCTCTTTTGGTCGTCGAGGGGAATCGAAGAATTAAATGCAATGCGGACGAGCATTGCCGGCGAGGGGGAGCGACGGGAGCGCCGCCGGCGGCGGAGAAAGCGACCTGAGCGAGTGGCTGCGGTCGATAAAATCGAGGAAAAGCGTAAGCCCGAAGATTTTGTCGGGCACCGCAACAGGAAATAGCCGAACCTTAATTTTTGCCTGCGGCAAAAATGCAAACGATTCCCCTCGGCTCCGACCTTTCTCGCATAAGATATTTATAGTGAAGTCGAGAAAAGGAACCGTAAGGACGGCACCAGTGCGCACACTGTTGTAAAAAATGAGAGCACTAAATATTGACACAAAATCCATATCGCTATAATATATAAGCAGCAAAACGAGAGGTGCTTATATGGAACAACTTCATTTTGATTATCCGCAAAACAAGTCAGAATTATATGCTGTAATCAAAGAACAGCTCCTTGCAATTACCGATGGTATCCACTATCCCATCGCCAATCTTTCCAACATATCTGCTCTGCTATATCAGGCATTGCCGGATATCAACTGGGTTGGCTTCTACCTTATGCAGGACGGAAAACTAATTCTTGGCCCTTTTCAGGGAAAAGTTGCCTGCGTGGAAATTGCCATTGGTAAGGGTGTTTGCGGTACTGCTGTAGCCAAGAATGAAATTCAGTTGGTTACGGATGTCCACGCTTTTCCGGGGCACATAGCCTGTGACGGCGCATCCCGGTCTGAAATCGTGCTGCCATTGCGAAAGAACGGCACAATTATTGGCGTACTGGACATCGACTCTCCCCTGCCCGGACGTTTTACCGAAAAGGACAGGCTTGGGTTGACAAACATATTGCCGGTTATTGAGAAGGTATTATAAAATGCAGGAGGCTGAATTGCCTCCTGCATTTGCTCATTTTATTACACTTTCATAGATAGCTATTGCTTTATTGGCAACAGCATCCCCGTCAAACTGTTTTGCAGTTTGGCGAATTTCATCTTCATTCAGGCTATCTATGCGGTTAACCAAGCGCAGAATAGCATCTGCCATACTTTTATAATCGTCAACATCACACAATTCCGCACACCCAAGATGCAAGTACCCCTCAGGACCGCCACAGCGTGTACTTACAACAGGGACACCGGCCGCCAAGGCTTCCACAGCGGGAATGCAAAATGTTTCCACATCTGATGGGATAAGTAATATATCCGAGCCGGACAATATTTGCGCAATCTCGTCTGTGGTTTTACGACCAACAAAGCTTACACAATCATCCATGCCAAGGCCGCAGACTTCCTCACGGTAGCGTTCTGCCCAATAGCCGTCGCCGATTACAGTATAGGTAAACGGGCCAATCAAATTCAAATCCCGAAGATGCTTCAGCGCCTCAGCTGCAAATGTAATACGCTTTCCCTCGCGCAAAGCACTTACAGTTAGAAAATGCAATTTTCCATCGGCTCTTTTTATCTTCTCTGCGCCATAAGCAGAACAATTAACAATATTCGGCAAGAGCTCCGCTTGAATATTATATTTCTTCGCATACAAATCCTGCATATACTTTCCCACACAGGTAATCCGGGCAGCATGCTCTAAGACAAATTTACCATACTTGCCTTCCTTACCCGTCAGAAACCGCTCAAAATATGACGCGTGCTCCGTAACAATTACCGGTACACCAATCTTTCTTCCAAGTACGCAGGCTGCATATCCGGCAGGAACTGTTACTTGAGCGTGGAGAACATCCGGCGTTCCGTGAATGGCTTCGTAGCGGCGATATAGCTTTTGCAGATATTTTGCGTAAAGCTTAACTTGCAAATGGAAGCTGATTCTTGAAAGGTTCAGCATTCGCTGAAAATATACAGTGTAACCGTCACAGACTTCTGAATAGTGCTTTTTAATGAACGGATATTTAGGCAGCATGGAAATTGCCTGCCTGTCCACATGAAGCATATTCACTTTTACTCCATTTTGGGAAAGCGCGTGGCAAAAATGCTTATGATAGATGCCAATAAGCTTATCCTTTCCCGTGGGATACCAAGTCGATATTACAAGCACATGTAGCGGAGCCTTACTTTCCATAACTGCCTACCTATCATTTAAAATATTTAACAGCGGATCCAAACATACGAATATCATACTCGCCGGGAACATTTCTATAAAGACCTGCGCCGATTCTCTCACTGTGGCCCATCTTGCCGAACACTCTACCATCAGGAGATGTGATGCCCTCAATGGCAAACAAAGATCCATTGGGATTAAAGGCGGCGTCCATCGTGGGGTTGCCGCGAAGATCCACATACTGCGTGGCAATCTGTCCATTGGCGGCCAGCTGCAGCGCAAGTTCCTCAGAGGCAAAGAAGCGGCCCTCGCCGTGGGAGATGGGCACATTAACAATGTCACCCACATTCATTAGACTCAGCCAGGGAGACTTGGTGGATGCGATACGGGTATGAACAATCCGGCTCTGGTGACGACCAATGGTATTGTAGGTCAAGGTGGGACAGTTCTCATCGGTATCAACAATCTTTCCGTAAGGTACTAAACCCAGCTTAATAAGCGCCTGGAAGCCGTTGCAGATACCGCACATCAAACCATCCCGGTCATCCAACAGCTTAGCTACTGCATCCTTAACAGCAGGGTTGCGGAAAAATGCGGTGATAAACTTGGCAGAACCATCAGGCTCATCACCACCGGAGAAACCACCGGGGATAAAGATCATTTGGCTTTCAGCAATCTTATTCGCCACAAGCTCCACGCTACGGCTCACATCGTCAGCCGTCAGGTTGCGAATCACAACAATTTCCGCATCACCGCCTGCGGCCATAACAGCCCTTGCAGAGTCAAACTCACAGTTTGTACCGGGGAATACCGGGATCAGAACCTTAGGCTTTGCACACTTAACAGCGGGAGCAATGTTTGCCTTGCCGGCAAAGTCAAGATTGGGGATCTGCTTGTCATTTTCCTTAGTCTTAGTGGGATATACATCCTCCAAAGTTGCGGTGTTAAGCTTGTACAGCTCGTCCACAGTTGCAACATCGCCGTTAAGATCAATTACAGCTTCCTTTGTGGTCACACCCAGCTTCATAACACCAGGAATATCCACTTCTTCAGTAAGCTCAGCAACAATAAAGCCGTACAGAGGCAGGTGCCAGTTTTCAGCCAGGTCCTCACCAGACTTAAAACCAATATTATTGCCGAAGGACATCTTCATCACAGCTTCGCCAATGCCGTGTTCTACAGCCCAGGCAGCCTTTACAGCGCCCTTTTCGCAAAGAGCATGGAATGCATCCCAGGTATTTTTCAGGCTTTCTGCCGATTCGTCTGCAGCGCCAAACAAATAAACATGGTTGCCTGCTGCCTTAAACTCAGGGCTAATAACCTTGTTCTTATCGATGGGAGCAATCGCGAAGGAAATAAGGGTAGGCGGCACATCTTTGTCAAGGAAAGTGCCGGACATAGAGTCCTTACCGCCAATGGCAGCGGCCTTCAGCTCCAGCTGGGCATCCATTGCACCAAGAAGCGCAGCAAAGGGCTTGCCCCAACGGGCATCCTCGTTCTTTAGTTTTTCAAAGAACTCCTGAAGCGTCAGATACACATCCTTATAATCAGCACCGGAAGCAACCAGCTTTGCAACAGAATTATAAACTGCTGCGTGTGCGCCGGTATATGGATCTACGCACATATGGTCAGGGTCACAACCCCAGGCAAAAACACTGGCCTGGTCTGTCTGCTGACCGGGCAGCACAGGCAGAACAGCAGCCATAGCCTGGCTGGGGGTCAGCTGCTTGGCGCCGCCAAAGGGCATCAAAACACTGCCTGCACCGATGGATGCGTCAAAACGCTCCACCAGGCCTCTCTGGCTGGCAGTCTTCAGGTCAGCAGCCATTTCGCGAATATTACCGTACAAAGCCTTGCTCAGAACAGAAAGATCCTTCTTGCCAACATAAACATTATTATGCTTCACAGCGCCGTTGGTATCCAGGAACGCACGGGAAAGGCTTGCAATTTCCTTGCCCTTCCAGGTCATTACCATACGGGGCTCTTCTGTAACCACAGCGACCCGGTAGGCTTCCAGGTTTTCAGCTTCAGCAGCAGCGATAAACGCATCTGCATCCTTTGCCTCAACCACAACAGCCATACGCTCCTGAGATTCGGAAATCGCCAGCTCAGTACCATCCAGACCATCGTACTTTTTGCGAACAGCATCCAAATCAATGCGAAGACCTTCAGCCAACTCACCGATGGCAACAGAAACACCGCCTGCGCCAAAGTCATTGCAGCGCTTGATCAAATTAGTGACCTTAGAATCGCGGAACAGACGCTGAATTTTCCGTTCTTCAGGGGCATTACCCTTCTGAACTTCAGATGCCATAGTGGTCAAAGACTTCATATTGTGGCTCTTGGAGGAACCGGTTGCGCCGCCAATGCCGTCACGACCGGTACGGCCGCCAAGAAGCACAATCACGTCACCTGCAGCAGGCCGCTCACGGCGCACATTGCAAGCAGGCGCAGCAGCAACCACAGCGCCGCATTCCAAACGCTTGGCAACATAACCGTCGTGATAAATCTCAGCCACGTGGCCGGTAGCCAGACCGATCTGATTGCCATAAGAAGAATAGCCGGCAGCAGCTGTTTGGCACAGCTTGCGCTGAGGCAGCTTGCCGGGAATGGTGTCCTTCAGGGAAACGCGAGGATCACCTGCGCCGGTAACGCGCATTGCCTGATGTACATAAGCACGGCCGGACAGCGGATCACGAATACAGCCACCAATACAGGTAGCAGCTCCGCCAAAGGGTTCAATCTCCGTAGGATGATTATGCGTCTCATTTTTGAACATCAGAAGCCAATCCTGATCCTCACCATTTACCTTTGCATTCACATGAATGGAGCAGGCGTTGATTTCTTCACTTTCATCCAGCTCAGGCAGCAAACCGCGCTTTTTCAGCACCTTTGCACCGATGGTTGCAATGTCCATCAGCGTTTGGGGACGTTTGGATGCCTTTTCTTCGCCGTAGACCTCAATACGGGCAGCAAGATAACGCTCATAAGCTGACTGAACTGCAGGGTCATCAATATTCACTTCGTCCAGATGCGTGGAGAAAGTAGTATGACGGCAGTGGTCAGACCAGTAAGTATCTACAACGCGAACCTCAGTAATAGTGGGGTCACGCTTCTCTTCGTCGCGGAAATATGCCTGAAGGAACTTCAGATCATCCAGGTCCATAGCAAGGCCAAGCGTATCCAACAAGTCACGCAGTCCTGCATCGTCTAAACTGATAAAGCCCTTAACAACCGCAACACTTTGGGGAGTGGCATACTCTACAGCAAGAGTTTCAGGCTTTTCAAGGGCTGCTTCCCGACTCTCAACAGCATTGATAACATGCTTCTTAATCGCAGCAATATCACTGTCCGAAAGCACACCTTCCAGCACATACACCTTGGCAGAACGGACGATAGGCCGCTCACACTGACCAAGAATCTGAATACACTGTGCTGCCGAATCTGCCCTCTGGTCAAACTGACCGGGCAAGGGCTCAACGGCAAACACAAACTGTCCACAGGGAGCATCATAGCTCACATTGTCAACCTGAGGCTCAGAGAACACAGTATTGACCGCATAGGAAAACAGGCTTTCATCGATATTTTCTGCATCATAGCGGTTGAGCACACGGACACAGTGGACACCGGAAATCTGCAAAAAATCCTTGATTTCCCGAAGCAGGCCATCGGCCTCGTGGGTCTGTCCGGGCTTTTTTTCTACATAAACGCGATATACCATAGGGGGAAAACCTCCTTATTTATATGCGGCCAGAACCCGCTGACCAATATCGCTTCTGCGATAGGCATTTTCAAAACAGACGCCATCTGCCAGACGGTAAGCTTCTTTCACAGCTTCTGCCAGGCTATTGGCTACCGCGGTTGTGCCGGTAACGCGGCCTCCACTGGTAACCAGCTTGCCGCCCTGAAGCTTCGCTCCGGCTACATAGGTAGCTTCCCGTGCCTCATCGGTCATGGTAATTTCAAAGCCCTTTTTGTAGCTGCTGGGGTAGCCATTGGATGCGGTTATGACACAGCAAGCGTGCTTCCCGGCAAACTTAACCTCCACATCACCAAGGGTTCCGTTGGTGGTTGCCATCATAACCGTCAAAAGGTCACTTTCCAGCAATGGCAGCACAACCTGGGTTTCCGGATCACCAAAGCGGCAATTATACTCAATGACCTTTGGGCCATCCTGAGTGAGCATCAGGCCAAAGTAAAGGCAGCCCTTAAAGGTGCGACCCTCTGCATTCATTGCACGCACAGTGGGCATAAAAATTTTCTCCATACACGTCCAGGCAATGGCATCGGTATAATACGGATTGGGTGCAATGGTGCCCATACCGCCTGTGTTAAGACCCGTATCGTTGTCCCCTGCCCGTTTATGGTCCATAGATGACACCATAGGCACTACACATTTGCCGTCTGTAAAGGCAAGCACAGACACCTCAGGGCCGGTAAGAAATTCCTCAACAACAATTTGGTCGCCGCTCTTACCGAACACCTTGTCGGCCATCATTGAGCGAACGGCATCCATTGCCTCCTGCCGGGTCATAGCGATAATCACGCCCTTACCTAAGGCAAGGCCATCAGCCTTAATAACCGTGGGGATAGGAGCATCTTCCAAATAGGCAAGAGCAGCTTGCATATCGGTAAACACCTCATAGCGAGCGGTAGGAATGCCATACTTCTTCATCAAATTCTTAGAAAAGACCTTGCTGCCTTCAATAATCGCTGCATTGGCGTTAGGGCCAAAGCAAGGAACATTCTCTGCCTGAAGAGCATCCACGCAGCCGAGCACCAGGGGGTCATCAGGAGCAACCACAGCATAGTCAACGGCATTTTCCTTTGCAAAAGCAACAATTCCGCTGATATCTGTTGCGCCAATGGGGACGCAGGTGGCGTCCATTGCAATGCCACCATTTCCGGGCAGTGCAAAAATTTCCGTAACATTGGGATTCTGCTTAATTTTCTTGATGATGGCGTGTTCTCTGCCGCCACCACCAACAACCATTATCTTCATAAAAACCTCCGCCTTAATGGTGGAATAAACGCATACCGGTAAAGGCCATAACAATGCCCTTCTTGTTGCACTCGTCGATTACCAAATCGTCACGGATGGAACCACCGGGCTCAGCAATATACTTAACACCGGAAGCATAAGCGCGCTTAATATTATCACTGAAGGGGAAGAACGCATCGCTGCCCAGAGCAACATTCTGCCGGGTGGCCAGGAAAGCCTTCTTATCTTCCTCAGTCAGGCGCTCAGGCTGGCTGGTAAAGTAGTTCTGCCAAATGCCATCAGCGCAGACATCTTCTTCATTTCCGTTAATATAACCGTCGATCACATTATCCCGGTTGGGACGGCCCAAATCTTCACGGAAAGGCAGATTAAGGGTCTTGGGATGCTGACGCAGGAACCAGGTATCTGCCTTGGAACCGGCAAGACGGGTGCAGTGAATACGGCTCTGCTGACCGGCACCAACACCAATAGCCTGTCCATCCACAGCAAAACACACGGAATTGGACTGCGTGTACTTTAAAGTAATCAAGGCCACGATCAAGTCAGTCTTTGCGCTCTCAGGCAGATTCTTGTTTTCAGTAACAATATTCTGCAGCAAAGCTTCATCAATCTTAAAGTTGTTGCGGCCTTGCTGGAAAGTAATACCAAACACCTGCTTATTTTCAGTTTCAGCAGGAATGAAATCAGGATCAACGGCAACAACGTTGTAGCTGCCCTTGCGCTTGGTTTTCAGAATTTCCAGAGCCTCATCGGTATAGCCGGGGGCAATAACACCGTCAGATACCTCACGGGCAATCAGCTTGGCGGTAAGAGCATCACATACATCGGAAAGAGCAACCCAATCGCCGAAGGAGCACATACGATCCGTACCACGGGCACGGGCATAGGCACAGGCGAGGGGGTTTGCATCCAAATCAGGGATATCGTCCACGAAGCAGGCTTTTTTCAGGTCCTCACTTAAGGGCTTGCCAACTGCAGCAGAGGTGGGAGATACGTGCTTAAAGGAGGTGGCCGCAACCATACCGGTAGCTGCCTTCAGTTCCTTAACCAGCTGCCAGGAGTTCAGGGCGTCCATAAAGTTGATATAGCCGGGACGGCCGTTCAAGATGGTAAAAGGCAATTCACTGCCGTCGTACATATAGAGCTTAGCCGGCTTCTGGTTGGGGTTGCAACCGTATTTCAGTTCAAATTCTTTCATATATGTTCTCCTTTTACTGGTGTTTGTTCAAAACGCGCTGCTCAAACTCACCGGTTGCAAGATCGGTGTAGCGAACGAATAAAGAAATCTTGTTATCGGCATTGAGATTATTCCAAAGCATATCCGTCATTTCATCAATGTCGCCAAGGATAGCCACACGCTCAGGCTCGCCCTGGAAGGTGGGAATCACGGGGTTGCCGTCACACACATAGGTGTGCAGAAAATGACCCAGGCCGGCTTCCGCAGGATACTCATAGAAGAATCTGGCACAGGCCTTACCATCGGGGTCAGCAGCCTTCAGGATGGACATCTTGTAACTGCCATCGCCTGTAAGTAAACCGGAAATGCGAGGCGTCCAGTTGGGGCCGTCATCTTCAAACATACGCGTGCGCAGAGCTGCTTCCCAGCTTTCGCCACGGGCAAGGTACTGCCAAATGGTGTCGGTTTGGTCGCCATTGGTAACAATCAAGCCGCAGCCGGCCTGACGGACCGGATGATAAATAATCAGGTGAGGGTCCTTCATAAGGCTGGGGTCATGGGCCTCAGTACGGATGCCATCAGGCTCAAGGGCAAAGATGCGGTTACGGGAATTGACGCTGCGGCCCATAATGAAATACGCAGCAACGGACTTTTTGCCGTCAGGGGTAATGCCAAGCACAATGCCCCGGCCGGGGTAAACATTGGCAGAAAGCTTTTCGCTCAAAGAGCCGATCTCATAAACATTCATTTTCTTTACTCCTTTAGGGTAGAGCAATAAATCCGAACCCGTTTTACAAAGGATGGTTTATTGCTCTATCTTCGTTAAAATACTCGCAAATACACAAAGTATTTGCTGCGTTTTGCGCCTTAATAGAACAAAAACCCTCTCTTTGTAAAATCTTCGACCTTAAAGCGAGAAGATTTTGGATGATTTTCGTTCTATTGGGGCGAAGGAATGCTTTGTGCCTTGCGAGGCACAATAGGGCGAAAAGCGCCGAAATCAGCCGCTTTAAGGCGGGTTTGGATTTGTCGTTCTACCCTATGATTACAATCCGTCCATCAACGGTCAATTTATCCTGGCAGAACATAGCAACTGCCCAGGGCAGCAGCTTCCATTCCGCCTCT
>JAZMZJ010000057.1:0-41575 GCA_045585915.1 Faecousia sp.
CTTGCGGTGCCCGATATCTTCCTTGGCGACTGTGCGCCTGCGTCAGCTATCGACCGCGGCGCAATAAATCGCCTTGCTTACTCTGCCACCGGCAGCGCAAGTCGATTTATTCCCACTCGATGGTGCCTACGGGCTTAGGCGTCAGGTCCATCAGGACGCGGTTGATGCCCTCCACCTCGCCGGTGATGCGGTTTACGATTTTGTGCAGCACGCTATAGGGAATTTCTTCCACGGTGGCGGTCATAGCGTCAACGGTGTTGACAGCGCGGATGATGGCAGGCCAGCCTTCGTAGCGCATTTCGTTGCGCACGCCCACGGACTTCATATCGGGAATGGCAATGAAATATTGCCACACCTTTTCGGAAAGGCCGCACTTATCAAATTCTTCACGCAAAATGGCATCAGCTTCCCGCAGGGCGTGCAGCCGGTCACGGGTGATGGCACCCAAGCATCTTACACCAAGGCCGGGGCCGGGGAAGGGCTGACGGTATACCATACCGTGGGGCAGGCCGAGAGCCTCACCAACCACACGGACCTCGTCTTTGAACAGCAGCTTCACAGGCTCAACCAGCTCCATGGCCATATCTTCGGGCAGGCCGCCTACATTGTGGTGGCTCTTTACAGGCTTGCCGCTTTGGGCGGCTTTGATGGATTCGAGAATATCGGGGTAGATGGTGCCCTGAGCCAGGAAACGAATGCCCTGAAGCTTGGCAGCCTCTTCGTCAAAGACCTTGATAAACTGACCGCCGATGATTTTCCGCTTCTTTTCCGGGTCGGAAACGCCGGCCAACAGGTCGAGAAAACGGTCAGTGGCATCAACATAAATCAGGTTGGCATCCAGGCCTTCCTTGAAAACCTTGATAACATCTTCGCTTTCACCCTTGCGCATCAGGCCGTGGTTCACATGCACGCAAACCAGCTGCTTGCCGATGGCCTTGATAAGTAGGGCGGCAACAACAGAAGAATCTACGCCGCCGCTAAGGGCCAGCAGTACCTTTTTGTCCCCAACCTGCTTGCGGATGGCTGCTACCTGCTCGTCAATAAAGGCGTTGGCAAGGGCGAAATTGGTGATTCGCTCCATAGAAGCGGGCCGAACATCATAAGTCATAAATATCCCTCCAGAGTAAGTGTAAAAAACCGTATGCCTTATTATACAACTATCTTTTTTTATGTGCAAGAAAAAAATGCACCAAAAGACAAAAAAATGCAGGCGCCGTAGCGCCTGCATTTATGTATGAGGGTTATTTCTTGGCGAAGATCAAAGACAAACCATCCTCAGTGATGGTAAGGGTGCCATCTTTTAGGGTGTACGCTGCCTTTTCTTCGGGATCATCAATGGGCCACATATGGGTAGCATCAAACGCCATTTCCGCAACTTCACCGTCGGAGGTCATGGTAGCTTTGCCCTCACCAGTGATTTCGATCAACATATACTCGTCCAGCTCTTCCTCGGTCATGCCGCCCATGCTCATCAGCGCCTCGCGGTTGATGCTCATTCCCTCCATTTCCATACTCTGGAAATAGTACTTACCTACATTGCGTGACTTACCGCCGAGCAGGTCGGTGATCATACTACAAGCAGCCAGGGACAGGACCAGCATAAGGGCCAATGCAACACACAGAATCTTTTTCATAACTTTTCCTCACTTCTTTTTAATTCGGCAGAATATCTGCTTGAAAACATTATAACATTTCTTTCAGCAAATGCAAGGGCCTCAAGCCTTTTCTAATGCCATAACCTTGTCAATGCGCCGCTGGTGGCGTTCATTGTGGGAAAATTCCGTTCCTAACCAGGTGTCCAAAATCTCAAGAGCCAGCATTTGGCCTACCACACCGGCGCCCAGGGCCATCATATTGGTGTCGTTATGCTCCCGGGTCATACGGGCGGACATCACATCGGATAAAAGGGCGCAGCGCACACCGCTTATTTTATTGGCGGTGATGGAAACGCCGATGCCGGTGGTGCAAAGGACGATGCCCTTTTCGCACTGGCCGCTGGCAACTGCTTTGGCAGCAGGCGCGGCGAAATCGGGATAATCGCAGGAATCTAAGGTGTGGGTGCCAAAGTCAACCACTTCATAGCCTTTTTCCTGCAGGTGCTTCACCATGATATTTTTCAGCGCCAGCGCGCCGTGGTCGCAGGCGATAGAAATTTTCATAATATTTTCCTCCTTACAGTACAAAACCGCCGTTGACTCCCAGCACCTGACCGGTGACAAAGGGGGCGTCGGCAAAATATAAAATGGCTTTTGCCACATCCTCGGCCGTGCCGTTGCGGCCAAGGGGCGTTTGTTCTTTCAGGTCTGCAAGGGTTTCGGGGGAAACATCCTTGCACATATCCGTGAGAATCACACCGGGGGCAACGCAGTTAACACGAATGCCGCTGGGACCGAGCTCCTGGGCTAAAGCCTTGGTCATGGCAATCACCGCGCCCTTGGTGGCTGAGTATGCCACCTCGCAGGATGCGCCAACCTGGCCCCACATGGAGCTTACGGTGATGATGGCACCGGCTTGCTTTTTGAGAAACAGGGGTGTGGCGGCTTTGATGCAGTTATATACGCCTTTTACATTTACTGCCATCAGCCGGTCAAAATCCGCCTCATTCAGTTGGTGGAATAGGCCCGTGTGGCAGATGCCGGCGTTACATACCAGCACGTCTAAGTCCTTAAAAATAGAAAGGGCGGCCAGCACACTTTCCTGGCTTGCCACATCGCAGCAGATGGCGGTGGCGCCGGTTTCCTGCCGCACCTTTGCGGCGGCTGCGTGGTCCTTTTCATAAAGGAAAAACACCCGGTGGCCGGCGTTTGCAAAGGCAGCTACCGTAGCTGCGCCAATGCCCCGGCTGCCGCCGGTGACTAAAACTGTTGCCATAAATAAGATCCTCTTTCGTTAAAACGAGTGTTGGTTGATCGGGGGTACAGAGGGCAATAAAGCCGCAAAGACAAGCAAACCGAACGCGTCGGCGTACATAGGTACGGTAGTCGTTCGGTTTGCGCAGTAAGTCAAAATATATAGCTTAGTAAATTTAAAGATAGCGCAGTGCCGTTTCGTATCGCTTTATTTCTTTTATTAAAGCAGCAAAGCAATGGACGGAAAACATTTTGACGGTTTGCGGCTTTTGTGCACTCTGGGATTATCTTCTGCGGCTTTTGGTGCGGTGATCGGAATACTGTCGGAGGGAAGAAAGCTTGCTGTCGGATTCCGTCATAAATTGTTTGAGCTTTTCTTCAAACAGCTGATCTGCCGTTTTGGGGGCGGGGGGAGGCGTGGGCGCAGAGCGTTCACGACGAATAGGGGCGCTGCCTTGTTGGGGCTTGGCCTCCAGCCGCTTGATGGACAGGTTGATTTTCGTGCCCTCAATGGCAAGAATCATCACCTTTACATCCTGACCCTCGGTCAGATGCTGGCGAATGTCGCTGACATAGCCTGCGGAAACTTCTGAAATATGTACCATACCGGTTTTACCCTCCGGCAGGGCGATAAATGCGCCAAAATTGGTGATGGTTTTGACTTTGCCTTCTACGATGGCTCCGACGGTTAACTCCATGCTGTAACTGAGTCCTCCATTAGGGTGTGTTATTTTCCGGGGTGAAGAATACGGTGCCGGGGTCTACCAGGCCGCCCTCTTCGGTGGCGATATCTTTTACGCTTTCCACCGTGCCAAGGTTATCCACCTTTTCCTGGTACTTTTCGTTTTCCGGCAGAAGGTCGGCTGCCTGCTGGCGCAGGGCGTCGGTGTTGGCGTTGGTGTCGCGGATGATGGCACCCAGGGTCAGAAGGGCTACTGTAGAGAGTATGACCATAACAAGCACCATGCTCTTGAGCAGGGGCGAACTGGGACGATATACCAGACGAAACCGGCTGAAGAAGCTTTTGTTTGCCATGGGGCGCACCTCCGTTCCGCCTTGCCTTAAGCAGACGGTTATTCCACTTTATTATAACCCACTTTTTTCCGGATGCAAAGAAAAATTTTGCGATTTTTGCAAGTTTTTTGAAAATTTTTACGAAAGGCAGGGTCAAAAAGCGGAAAATTTTGTAAATGAGCCTCCAAAATGCATAAAAAACCGGTTGCAGCCAGCGACCGAAGGTGCTTTGCCACAGAATAGTGCTTCCCAAAAGGGCGGCAGTGTAGCCAAAACGCAGGTCGCCGCCGGCAATACCAAAGGCAAAAAATATCCAAACCGGGTACAGTGCCGAAAGAAACAGCAGGTCTGCTATGTGCCGGTGCCGGGGACGCAGAGGCCCTAAAAAGCCATAAAATACACCCAGCCCCAGTCCCAGCACCACAGCGCATAAAAGCCGGTACCCGGCAACTGCCGGGGGGTTCATCCAAACAGACGGCGCAGGAAGCTGCCGCCGGCTTTTGGTTCTTCATATTGCAGCAGGCTCACCTGGCCGTCCACAGCCACTTGTCCACCGTCTAAAGAGAGGGTTTTCAGCTGCAGCTGCTTGCCCTGAATAAGCAGGTCGCCCTGCGTGGTGCGCAGCACCACAGCGGTGTCATCAAAGCTCAGCACCTCGGTAACACCGGTCATTGTCAGCTTTTGCCTGCCCTCTAAACAAAGCTTATGGGGCTGCTCGTTTTGTGACATACCATCCCTCCTTGCTAAGAAAGCTTATGCACGGGGGGCGTAAAACAGACCTTTCATTGACAGATTTTCCAAAGTGCATTATATTTAATGTAGCCTGACCGATATAATCCGAATCCGTTTTTGAGACGTCCAGCCACATTGAAGCTGCGTTGTCGCTTTTTGAAGGGCACAAAGCCCATCGTCAAAGCTCCGCCTTGCCTCAAAGCGGCTGGGCGGCTCAAAAATCTGCGACCCAAGCGGGATGGATAATCGGTTCAGGGAATCTTATATGAAGCAGATGGGCTGACGCCCATCAATGAATAAAAGGCAGCCTGGGCCGATCAGACGCCCGCTTGGGCGGGTTCGGATTAAATCGGTCAGGCTAAGAAAAAGGAGCAAAACCATGCTGTTTGATACCCATGCCCACTTAAATGACCCGGCCTTTGATGCTGACCGGGAGCTTTTGCTGGAGAGTCTGCCGGAAAAGGGCATAAAATATGTGATGAACGCCGGCTGCAGCCTGCAGTCCAGTAAGGACATCATTGCCCTTGCTGAGAAGTGGGATTATCTGTATGCTTCCGTAGGGTCGCATCCGGATTCCTGTGACGAAGTAAATGACGCGGTACTGCAACAGTACCGCGCCCTGTGCAGCCATCCCAAGGTGAAAGCCATTGGAGAAATTGGCCTTGATTATTATTATGAGGATATCCCTCGGGATGCCCAAAAGCAGGCTTTTCGGGCGCAAATGGAGCTTGCCCGGGAAGTAAAGCTGCCCGTGATCGTTCACGAACGGGATGCCCACGGAGATGGCATGGATATCGTGCGGGAATTTCCCGAGGTTACCGGCGTGTTCCACTGCTTTTCCGGCTCTGCGGAAATGGCAAAATGGCTGGTGGACCGGGGCTGGTACATTGGTTTTACCGGGGTTATCACCTTCAAAAATGCCCGTCGGGCCATAGAGGCAGCGCAAGCCATTCCTGTGGAGCGCATTGTGCTGGAAACCGATTGTCCCTTTATGTCCCCGGAGCCCTTCCGGGGCAAGCGCAATGACCCGGGAAAGCTTTACCGGATGGCGGAACGCCTGGCGGAAATCAAGGGCCTGGGTGTGGAGGAAATTCACGCTATAACGACGGAAAACGGAAAACAATTGTACCGAATTTAGTTTTTGCTTCGAATCGTTTTTACCAGCTGCTCTACAAAGCCCCAAACGGGGGGCTCCAGCCATTTGTCATAAAGGATGCACATATATAGAGCCTGGTGCCAGTTTTCTAAAGGTGTATAGGCAACCTTCTTTCGGGGCTGGACGCAGTTGGCGGGCATTACACAAATGCCTATGCCGGTTTCCACCAGGTCCAGGGCTACCTGGGCGGTGTTTACCGAGCATAGAATGCGCTCTTCTATGGGCTCGCCGTTGGCCCAAAGACCGAAGCTTGTCTCTGTGCCTACATTAAAAGCAATTTGCGGCTCATGGGCCAGTTGCTGCGGAGTCAGGGTTTCCTTGCCGGCAAGAGGATGGTCTTTGGGTAATGCTACCGTGAAATTCCGTTCGGATAGTTTGCGGAAGTGTAAGCTTCTGTCCCGGTTGGTGGTATCTACAATGGCCATATCCAGTTTTTCCTGCCGTACAAGATCCATCAGTTCTTCGGCAGAGCCTTCGATAATACGAAAACGGATGCGCTCGTTCTGACGGGCGCATTCTGCAATTTCACGGGCAACCGTGCCTTGCAGAAAACCGGAAACGATTCCCATACGAATGACTACAGGTGCGCTGGTCATAGAGTCCCGCAGCGTCATAGATGCCGTGTTTAATTCTTGCAGGGCAGTATCCACCCGTTCCTGAAAATAGCGGCCGGCTTCTGTCAGACGGATGTTGCGGCCCACCTTTTCGAAAAGCTGCACGCCGCCCAGCTCTGTTTCCAGATGATTGATAGCGGCACTTAAAGAAGGTTGGGAAATACCCAGCCGGGCAGCAGCAATGGTGTAATGCTCTACCTGGGCCAAAATAGAAAAGTAACGCAGGTAATTGTAGTTCATATGGACACCTCACGAATCTATAGATAAAAACTATAAATAAAATATCATAACTATATTGGTTTTTGCAAGAAATATTTGTATAATCCCAAAGTACCCGGGAAAAACCGGAAACAGGCATTGCCTTTGGCAAAAAAATATGCTATGATATTCTTTGGAAATTAAATGGTTTTCCAATACATAGCATTCAGGAGCAATATCTATGGCGTTTACTTATAAAGGACTTGCCGGTGAGCTTTCTCGGCACATCGTCACAGACGAAGAGGTGACAAAACAGCTGCAGCGCCTGGCGCAGCAAAATCCCCGGATTGCCGAGGTCACCGACCGGCTTACAGAAAACGGCGATGAGGTGGTGCTGGATTACGCAGGCTTTTGCGACGGCGTGCAGTTTCCCGGCGGCACCGGCGAAAATCAAACCCTGGTGCTTGGCAGCGGAATGTTCATCCCAGGCTTTGAAGAGCAGCTGCTGGACAAAGTTCCCGGTGAAGAGGTTATTGTGAAGGTCACCTTCCCCAAGGAGTATCACGCAGCAGAGCTTGCCGATAAGGCTGCCGAGTTCAAATGCGTTATTCATCAGATCCGTGTTAAGACACCCTACCAGCTGGATGATGTGTTCGCCAAGGAGGTTGGCGGCTGCGACAGCTTTTCCGAAATGCAGGAGAAAATGAAGCAGAGCATGCAGGCCTATACCGACCAGCGGGGTGAAATGGACTTGCAGGATAGGCTGCTGAGCAAGGCGGCGGAAACTCTGGAATTTACCTGCACGGAAGAAGCTCTCACCGATGCGGTAAATGAGCAAATGAAAGCTCTGGAAGCCCAGCTTTCCCGGCAGGGCCTGAGTCTTGAAATGTACTGCTCTTTTATGAACACCACGGCAGAAGCTTTGCGGGCCGATGCTGAGCCCACCGCAAAGGCTGCTCTGCGCAACCAGGCGGCTATTGATGAAATTTGCCATCTGGAGGGTTTGGAAGCAAGCCAGGAGGAAATCGACGAGGCTGTGGCGGTGATTGCCCGGCAGAACGATATGACTCTGGAGCAGCTTCAGCCTTATTTCAGCCCGGAGTTTGAAGCCGCGGTTATAAAAAGTGTGCTGACCGGCAAGGTCATGTCTCTGATTCGGGAGCATGCCCAGGTAACGGTTAAATAATATGGTTAATAAAGTGCTGAAAAGCACCAAGTTTAAGGAGGAAACATACTATGGCAATCGTTTTTGACGAAAATGGCAAGTACGTGGACGAGAAGGGCCTTGTAAGACTGGACCCCACCAAGTTCGCTGACTGGCAGATCGCAGAGGAAGCAGAAAAGTCTCTGCCTTCTGTGAACTACTTCCGGGAGAAGCTGGGCCTGCTGGAAGATGAAATCATCCCCTACGGCAAGACTCCCAAGATCGACTTCATCAAGGTTATGAACCGTCTGAAGGATAAGCCCGACGGCAAGTTCATCGAAGTCACTGCTGTTACCCCCACTCCCTTCGGCGAAGGCAAGTCCACTGTTTCCCTGGGTCTGATTGAAGGCCTGGGCTACATCGGCAAGAATGCCGGCGGCGCTCTGCGTCAGCCCTCCGGCGGCCCCACCATGAACGTTAAGGGTACTGCAGCCGGCGGCGGCAACGCTCTGCTGATGCCTATGACCGAGTTCTCCCTGGGCCTGACCGGCGATATTAACGATATTATGAATGCTCACAACCTGGCTATGGTGGCTCTGACTGCCCGTATGCAGCACGAGCGCAACAACACCGATGAGTGGCTGGCCAAGAAGGGCCTGAAGCGTCTGAACATCGACCCCACCCGTGTGGAAATGGGCTGGATTATCGACTTCTGCGCCCAGTCTCTGCGTAACATCGTTATCGGTCTGGGCGGCCGTCTGGACGGCTTCACCATGCAGTCCAAGTTCGGTATCGCTGTTGGCTCCGAGCTGATGGCTATCCTGGCTGTTGCCAAGGACCTGAAGGATCTGCGCGAGCGCATCGGCAAGATCGTTGTGGCTTACTCCGTCACCGGTGAGCCTGTTACCTGTGAGGACCTGGATGTTGCCGGCGCTATGACCGCTTGGATGCGTAACGCCATCAACCCCACCATGTGCTACTCTGTTGAGCATCAGCCCGTGCTGATCCACGCCGGTCCCTTCGCAAACATTGCTATCGGCCAGTCCTCCGTTATTGCTGACCGCCTGGCTCTTAAGCTGTTCGACTATCATGTTACCGAGTCCGGCTTCGCTGCTGACATCGGCTTCGAGAAGTTCTGGAACGTTAAGACCCGTCTTAGCGGCCTGACTCCCAACGTTTCCGTTCTGGTTGCTACCGTCCGTTCCCTGAAGATGCACGGCGGCGGCCCCAAGGTTACCCCCGGCGCACCTCTGCCCAAGGAATATAAGGAAGAGAACCTGGAGCTGTTGGAGAAGGGTACCTGCAACCTGTTCCACCATGTTAACACCATCAAGAAGTCCGGCATCAACCCCGTTGTCTGCATCAACCGCTTCTACACCGATACCGATGCTGAAATCGCTCTGCTGAAGAAGCTGTGCGCTGAGCGCGGTGTTCGCTGCGCTGAGTCCAACCACTGGCGTTACGGCGGCGAAGGCGCTGCTGAGCTGGCCCGCGTGGTTGTTGAGGCTTGTGAGGATCCCGTAGAGGTTAAGTTCCTGTACGATCTGGATATGCCCCTGCGTAAGCGCGTTGAGCTGATTGCTAAGGAAGTTTACGGCGCTGACGGTGTTGATTGGGCTCCTCTGGCTACCGAGAAGGCCGAGCGCTTCGAGAACGATCCCAAGTACGCTGACTACTGCACCATGATGGTTAAGACCCACCTGTCCCTGTCCGACAACCCCACCAAGAAGGGCGTTCCCACCGGCTGGAGACTGGCTGTTCGCGACATTCTGGAGTACGGCGGCGCCAAGTTCCTGTGCCCCATGGCCGGCACCATCTCCATGATGCCCGGTACTGCAGCTGACCCTGCATACCGCCGCGTTGATGTGGATGTGGAAACTGGTAAGGTATCTGGTTTGTTCTAATTACCAATTACTCAAAAGCACAGGCGGGCAACCGCCTGTGCTTTTGGGACATTTTATAATTGACAGTTGACAGTTGAGAGTTGACAATGAAGGTCTGTCAATTATCAATTGTCAATTGTCAGCTGAAAAATAAAATAAAGGAGATTTTTCCTATGGATATGACAATGGAAACCTGCCGCAAGTTTGTGGAAGTGCTGGCTTCTGATGCACCTGCTCCCGGCGGTGGCGGCGCTGCAGCTCTGGTTGGCGCCATCGGTACTGCTCTGGGCAATATGGTGGGCAGCCTGACTGTTGGCAAGAAGAAATATGCCGATGTGGAAGCTGAGATCATCGACCTGAAGGCAAAGTGCGATGCTCTGCAAAAGGAGCTGCTTGACCAGGTTGAAGCCGACGAGGTGAATTTCCTGCCCCTGGCAAAGGCCTACGGCATCCCCAAGGATGACCCCAACCGGGACAAGGTGATGGAAGAGGCTACCATTATTGCCTGCTCCACCCCCATGAAGATTATGGAGCTGTGCTGCCAGGCAATTGAATATATTAAGGTATTTGCCGATAAGGGCAGCCGTTTGGCGGTTTCTGACGCCGGTTGCGGCGCTGTGTGCTGCAAGGCTGCGCTGCAGGCAGCTTCTCTTAACGTGTTTATCAACACCAAGAGCCTGAAAAACCGTGAGGTGGCTGAGGAAATGAACGCCAAGGCAAACGGTATGCTGGCAAAATACGGCGCAATGGCTGATGAGATTTTTGTCACCGTGAAGGCCGGTTTCGGTCAATAACCAATACATATTTAGAGGAGAAATATTATGGCAAAGCAATTGCTGGGTAAAGAAGTAAATGAGGCCTTAGTTGCCAATCTGCAGGCGCGCAGCGCTGCTCTGCGGGAAAAGGGCGTTGCCCCCTGCCTGGGCATCATCCGCGTAGGCGCAAGACCGGATGACCTGTCCTATGAAAAGGGCGCTATCAAGAAGGGCGAGACCGTGGGCATTGATGTTAAGGTGTTTGAGCTGCCTGAGGATGCATCCCGTGAGGATGTGCTGGCTGCTGTTGACAAGGTCAATGCCGATGATTCCGTTCACGGCGTGCTGATGTTCCAGCCCTTCCCCGCTCATCTGCGTGCATATCAGAGAGAAATCTGCAATCGCCTGGACCCCAAGAAGGATATGGACTGCCTGACTGACCTGAGCAGCGCCGGTGTTTACCAGGGCCGCAGCGACCTGGGCTATGCTCCCTGCACACCTTCTGCCTGTATGGAAATTTTGGACTACTACGGTATCGATTGCAAGGGCAAGAGCGCCGTTGTTATCGGCCGCAGCTTAGTCGTTGGCAAGCCTGCTGCTATGATGCTCATCGGTAAAAATGCCACCGTTACCGTTTGCCACACCAAGACCGTGGATACCGCTGCTGTTTGCCGCGAGGCTGACATCATCATCTCCGCTGCCGGTGTACTGAACAGCCTGACTAAGGACTATGTCCGCCCCGGTCAGATCGTTATCGATGTTTCCATGAACTGGAACCCCGAAAAGATCACCTCTAAGGGCAAGGGTGGTATGTCCGGTGATGCGGTGTACGAGGAAGTGGAGCCCATCGTTGAGGCTATTACTCCCGTTCCCGGCGGCGTAGGCGCAGTTACCACCACGGTGCTGATGAAGCACGTGATTGAGGCTGCTGAAAAGGCTTAAATTAAGGCAAGCCCGGATTCCGGGCTTTGTCTTTTTGTGAGGTTACATATATGAAGAAGATTAAAAATATGTCCGAGGGTAGCTTCCTGAAGCTGTTCTTTGCATTTGTTACCCTTTGCTTCTTGGTGGCAGCGGTATGTATGCCCGACAGAGGCAATATGTTTACCGGCCTGTGGAATATCCTCAGCCAGCCCAGCAAGATATCTGCCAATTACTTTGCTATGGGCGGCTTCGCGGCTACCTTCCTGAATATGGGCCTGGTGGCGCTGCTGAGCTTAGGTCTGTTTTTGGTATTCCGGGGCACGCCCAACAATGTATCCACCCTGGCCTTTTTGCTCACCGTGGGCTTTGGCTCCTGGGGCATTAACATCATTAACATTTGGCCCACTGTGCTGGGCGTTGTGGTGTACGGTCTTGTGAAGAAGGAAAAGCAAGGCACTTTGGTGAATGCTATGCTGTTCTCCACCGGCATTGCCCCCCTGATTACCGAGCTGATGATCCGCTACCTGACGCCGGATGCTGTGGGCTTCAGCTGGCAGGGCATTCTCCTTTCCCTGTTTGTGGGTCTGGTGATTGGCTTCTTCCTGCCTGCAGGTCTTGCCCATTCCCCCAAGGTGCATAAGGGCTTTGACCTGTATTCCGCTGCCCTGCCCATTGGTATGACCGCCTTCTTCCTGAACGCGATTTTGTATAAGACCATGGGCCGTGAACTGCCCAAGGCTCTTTCTGACCTGGATGCTGCTACCATGCAGGTAGCGTCCACTGAGATTGTCAACATTTTCTGCATTGCCGTTTTCGGCCTGATGATCGTGGCGGCATTCCTGCTTGGCTGCAGGCCCAAGGATTATTGGAAGCTTCTTTCTGACCCGGAAACGGTGAACAACTTCTCCTCCACCTACGGCAATGCTACTTTCCTGATGAATGCCGGTGTGTTCGGCCTGTTCATTTTGGGCTACTATAATCTCATTGGCGCCAATTTTAACGGCATTACCTTTGGCATTATCTTCTGTATGGTGGCAACCTGTAACTCAGGCTCCCATCCCGGCAATGTATGGCCCATTATGTTGGGCTATTATGTGGCATCGGTGGTGTTTGGGTGGATTTCTCCCTTGATCGGCGGCACCTTTGCCTTTAAGATCAATGCCCAGGCCATTATGGTGGGTCTGTGCTACGCCAACGGCTTAAGCCCCATTGCCGATAAGTATGGCTGGCGCTATGGCTTTATTGCCGCGATCATGCACTATCTGCTGGTCACTTCTGTGCCCACTCTCCACGGCGGCTACTGCCTGTATAACGGCGGCTTTACCGCGGCGCTCATCTGCCTGATTCTGGTGCCGGAGCTGGAACGGTTCTTCAAGACCAAGGAAGAACGCAAGCTGGCAAAGGCGAGCAAATAACACAAAAACCGGCGGTACTTCACCTGGAGTACCGCCGGTTTTTTGGTTAAAGGGTACAATATTTACCGCAAAAGGAAAGCCACTGCAGAATTTTCTTGTTTGCGCCGGTGCTGTGTGGTATATTAAAGGTGACAACAAAAGTAAGGAGGAAAGGATATGAAATATAAAAAGCTTATTGTAATCATGCTGGTGTTGAGCTTGCTGCTGTGCGGCTGCGGCGCCCAGTCCGCAATGGATGGCGGATATGCGAACGGTGAAGCCTTGAACAGAAACCCTGCTCTGGGAACAGACAGCGATGTATCTACCGATGCAACCGGCACGCAGACAAGTACCTTGCCTGCCAATCAGAAGCTTATCCGCAAGGTGTGGCTGGATGCAGAAACTGAGGATATGTCAGGGCTGATTGACCATGTGGAAGGTCGCATTGCAGAGCTGGGCGGCTATGTGGAAGGCCGGCAAATTAAGAACGGCAGCGCCTATTCCGGACGCAGCTACCGGTATGCAGACCTGACCATTCGCATCCCGGCAGAAAAGCTGGATCGCTTTGTCAGCGGTGTTGCTGAGGTGTCTAATATTACAGACACCCGGGAGACTACCGAGGATGTCACCCTTTCCTATGTGGAATATGAGAGCAAGGTAGTGGCGCTGGAAACAGAGCAGACCCAGCTTTTGGAGCTTATGACCCAGGCAAAGACCATGGACGATATCCTGAAGATACAAAACCGGCTGACCAATATTCGCGCGCAGTTGGAGCAGCTCAAATCGCAGCTTCGGTTGTATGATAATTTGGTAAGCTATAGCACGGTGTACCTGAGCATCACCGAGGTTAAGGAGTATACGCCCACCACAGAGCCCGAAAATATGTGGGAGAGGATGGGTGAAGGCCTTTCTGAAAGCTGGAAGGACCTGGTACAGGGACTGGAAAATGTGCTGGTTGGCCTGGTGGTGGCATCTCCCTATCTGCTGACCTGGGGCCTGGTCTTTGCGGGCATTGGATTGATTGCTCGGGCAGTGATCCGCAAAAAGAAAATGAAGAAAACCCCACCTCCTGAAGGACAGGAAAAATAAAAAATTGGGTGTCGCAAGGGCAACGCTCCATAAGGAAGTATTGGTTTTGAACGGTCCCTTTTCCGCTTAACTGCATAAAAAATCACCGAAATACGTCAGTATTCCGGTGATTTTACTATTTGTTAATCAAAAAAGTTACCACTTCAAAACTGCGTAGCACCCGAAAAGTGTGGAGATTCCTGCCAGATAAGGCAAAAAGCGCAGAAATACTTGGTGTATTTCGAGCATTTTAAACGCAATATGGCGGGAATAAACGCTATTTTTCGGGCATTACTTCCTTATGGAGTGTTGCCCAAGACACCCAATTTTACTTTATAAATTTATCGATGGCCTGGCACAGGTCGTCAATGGCTTCCTCGTCTCCGGCGGCCACGGCATCCACCATACAGTGGCGCATATGATCTTTTAGGATCACCTTGCCGGTGTTCTCCAAAGCTGAGCGCACCGCTGCCAGCTGCAAGAGCACTTCGGAGCAATCGTAGCCGTCCTCCACCATTTGCTTAACCTTTTCTAAGTGTCCGATGGCCCGGGCAAGGCGGTTGATAACGGCCTTTTGATTTTCGTGGACATGGCCGTGGGTATGGGCAATGCCGTGTTCGTGCATATAGGCGTGGTCGCGGTGATGGTCTGCCATGGCAAGCCCCCCCTTTCGTTTTTCCTATCATACTCTATTTTTCGTAAACTTGCAAGCCCTATAGGGGGATATGGCTGAAAAAAGAAATCCTGCAAAAAGGAAAAGGATAACTTGCAAAATCCTTGCATTTTTTGCAAAATGCAAGGCGTATATGCAAGATGTACAATCAAAACTTGCATAACGATGGCTTTTTCTATGTTTTTTCAGTTGTATTTTTACTTGTTCTCTGTTAAAATGAAAGGGAAATTTTTGCTTTAGGAGGAAAGAATATGGGTTATATAGAAGAGGTGCTGCAGCAGGTAGTGGAGCAAAACCCTGATCAGCCTGAGTTCCACCAGGCGGTGGAAGAGGTGCTGCGGACTCTGGCGCCTATCATTGAAAACAATGAAGCTTTTTATCGGAAGAATGCTCTTTTGGAGCGAATGGTAACTCCGGAACGGATGATTGTGTTCCGTGTGCCATGGATGGACGATCAGGGAAATATGCGAATCAATAAAGGCTACCGGGTGCAGTTTAACAATGCTATCGGCCCTTATAAAGGCGGTATTCGCTTCCACCCCAGCGTGAACCTGAGCGTTATGAAGTTTCTGGGCTTTGAGCAGACATTCAAGAATTCTCTTACCGGTCTGGCTATGGGCGGCGCCAAGGGCGGCGCGAATTTTGACCCCAAGGGCAAATCTGACCGGGAGATTATGGCATTTTGCCAAAGCTTTATGACCGAGCTTTACAAGTATATTGGCGCTGACCGGGATGTGCCTGCCGGTGACATTGGTGTTGGCGCTCGGGAGATCGGTTATATGTTCGGTCAGTACCGCCGTATTCGGGATACTTTTGAAGGCGTGCTTACCGGCAAGGGCTTAAGCTACGGCGGCTCCATCGGCAGAAAGGAAGCTACCGGCTATGGCCTGCTGTATATGACGCAAGAAATGCTTAAATGCAACGGCCACGATATTAAAGGCAAGACTGTGGCGGTTTCCGGCGCAGGTAATGTGGCGATTTATGCCATTGAAAAGGCTTGGCAGATGGGTGCAAAGCCGGTGACCTGTTCTGATTCCACCGGCTGGATCTATGACCCGGAGGGCATCGACCTGGCTGTGCTTAAGCAGGTTAAGGAAGTGCAGCGCTCACGCCTGACGGAGTATGCTAAGGCAAGACCCAATGCTGTTTACCATGAGGGTAAGGGCGTTTGGTCGGTTAAGTGCGATGTGGCCTTGCCCTGCGCTACACAAAACGAGCTGCTTTTGGATGATGCAAAGGCATTGGTAGCTAATGGCTGTATTGCAGTTTGCGAGGGCGCAAATATGCCCACAAGTATGGATGCAACTAAGTACCTGCAGCAAAGCGGCGTGCTGTTTGTTCCCGGCAAGGCAGCCAACGCCGGCGGTGTTGCCACCTCCGGCTTGGAAATGAGCCAAAACTCTCAGCGGCTTAGCTGGAGCCTGGAGGAAGTGGACCAAAAGCTGCATACCATTATGGTGAATATTTTCCACAACATGGACGATGCTGCTAAGGCCTACGGAATGGAAGGCAACTATGTGGCAGGCGCCAACATTGCCGGCTTCCTGAAGGTTGCTGATGCTATGATTGCCCAAGGCGCAATTTAACAATGCAATAAAAATTCCCACCTGATAGCAGGTGGGAATTTTTGCTTGAAAATTTACTTTTTCTGTGCGGCCTTGAGCTCAGCCTTTGCCTTCTTGTAGGCATGAGCGAAGGACCAGACCATAGAGCCGAGAGCTGCCAGCAGGCCGCAGGCAGCAATAATCAGGTGTACGATCCAAAGCTGACCCAGTTGATAGGCAGGACTTGTCAGGTAGCCAACCACACCGATGATACCGGCAACCAGGCAGAAGGAAGATGCCAGCAGGCGCTGGGGACGCAGTGCCGCAAACAAAATGGTAAAGACGGAGGCCAACTGCATAAACGCGCATACGGCAACCACATCCATAGCCCGGAAGCCGGGGATGTAATAGTTTTTCAGCACATCAGTCAGGCCATACTTGTGGTCATTGGCAAACCAAACATATTGGTTAACGGAAATGAGTGTGCCTTCCGCGCAGTTTCTACAGCCGTAGCAGCCCCAGAAGGGTAGGAACTGGGTGACGATCATAGCCAAGGCAAAGGCAGCGCAGATATAGCTGAAGACCCTGGTGCCGGTCTTGTGGATATCTTTAGAAATTGTGTTCATAAGATGTGCTCCTTTCAAAGAGAAAACTTTGCATATTTCCAAGTGTATTTTACTAATAAATTCCTCTGTAGTCAAGGGAAAAACTAAATAATAGCAATTCGTTTGCAATATAGTACATGAATTCGACCCCTTTTGAGGTTTGCAAGAGAGGGAAAACACCGCAAATCAGAAAAATTATCCTGTGGACATAAGAAGGCACGACTGTCATTGCTCAAATGGTAAGGATTTACCAAATTAAAAATTCTTTTCTGAGAAAGCTTGAATTTATAGAAAAAAGAGAGTGTAATCGCTTGAATTTAGATAACGCATAGGTTATAATGTGAAAAACGTACATCCCCGGTGGACTGTATGATTTACAAACAAAATTCGGCACAATATAAATATGGCACGAATTCTGTACATTGCCAAGGCAATGTTTGGGAATACAGAATCAGATGGGAAATTTGCGGTCATAGATACAGGAAGGATGCAATGGCGTGAAAAGTAAAAGTTTGTTTACTCAAATACTGAAATATTTTGTGATGACTCTGCTGGTGCCCTTTGTTACCATTTTCCTGTTGTATGGTTATGTGGAGAATACACTGAAAAATCAGGTGGTTTTATCCAGCGAGCGCACGCTGGGGCAGTTTTTCTCCCTGGTGGATAATGTGATGGGTGAAATTAACCAGAGCTGTATTTCCATTGCTTGCGAGGAAATCTGTGACGACTATTTAAGAGAGTATCTTGAGGGCAATCCTTCTGCCGGCTATTCAGCGGTGGAGGTAAGGAATATGCTTGAAGAATACTGGCGGGAAATCTTTTTTGACTTACTGGTGTATTATCCGGCAACGGGTCGGGTGATTTCCCTGAAAAACGGCTCGTTGTTAGCGCCCGATTATCTGCGTTCTACCTACGGTCGGCAGGATGTCCAGCTGGAACGGTATTCTCCGCTTATCAATTGCGATTCCCCAAAGCCCCAAATGATATCCTTTACCGATGCCGAAGGCCAGACTTATTTCGGCATAAATATGCGTTCGAGAACCATTGGGAAGGAACGTCGGGAATATGTTGTCGGCATTGTTTTTGAACCGGAGTACATATCTGAGCTAATGATTCAAGAGCTGCTGCATAACGATGGTACCCTGCTGATTTTTGACAGCAACAAGCAACTGGTGCTTAGTGGTGACGGTGCTACCTTCTATAGTCTGGATGAATATATTCAAAACGGCACCTTGACAGAAATTGCCACCGAAGAAGGCACTTACATGATGGTTGCGGAGCAGGCCCAGGGCATTACGGGCTATTACGCTTATGCCGCCAGGATGGATGAATTCTGGGCAGATATTTTCAACCTGCGGTTGGTTTGTATGCTGGGCTGTATTTTGTGCTTGGCGATGACCGTGGTGCTGGTGGTTCGGAGTACCAGAAATGTGTATGACCCCATTGGTACGGTGGTGCAGCGCATGGAGCAGCAGGGCGTTGCTTCCTATGACCGCGCTTCCCATACGGAGATAGAGTTTATGGAAAAGGTGTTGGAAAAAACCAACACAGAAAAACTGGACCTGCGGCGGCAGGCCCGGAAGGGCGAGGGCCTGCAAAGCGAGCAGCAGGTGCTGGCATTACTTAAGGGTGAGCTTGAGCGCCCGGAGCAGGATGGTGCTTTGCTGGAAAAGCTGGGCTTCTCCGGCGGCATAGGCCTATATCGGGTTATACTGATATTTGTGCAGAAGCGGCAGAATATGGACCTGCCTATGCAGGACTTTGTGATTCGCAATGTGTTTGAAGAGGTTAGCCGCGCCAATGGCTATGGCCACATTGTAGAGCTTGCAGCCAACCAGTATGCGCTGCTTGCCGGCTATGAAAAGGGTACAGATGTGGGTGCGGAGATGGAAAATCTTCGCAGCTGCCAAAGTTATATCCGTCAGCAGCTTGGCCTGGAGACGGTGCTTTCCTCCAGCCGTGTGCATCAGGGGCTAAGCGAGGTGCAAAAGGCCTTTGATGAGGCGGAGATGGCTATGAAGCATAAGTATCTGTTGGAGGATGCCGACTACATAGACTATAAAGACATCCGCAACCGGGAGTTTATTTATTCCTCTTATATGGAGTCCAACCTTAGCAGAAGCATTATCGGCTTTATCAATGGCAAGACTCAGGAGCCTGCGGCGGCAGACTTTGTGGCGGAGATTATGCAGCTATGCCACATTGACAGCGAAACCTCCATGGATAACATTGAGTGCTTTAAGTACGAAATCGTGAGCATTATTAATAAGGTCTTTATGATTTGCGGTATTTCCGAAGAGCGTAAGGAACGCATTCAGCAGCTGATTATGCAGCCCACCCTGGAAAAGTTCCGCCAGGAGCTGACGGCCCTTTTGCAGCAACTGCGTGAGGTGAAGCAGCATGGCTCCAAGCAGGACCTGATTTGTCAAAAGGCAGCAGAATACATTGCGGAAAACTATCACAACCCCCAGCTTTCCGTTACCCAGCTTGGTGAAGAGCTGAAGCTCTCGCCCTACTACGCTTCTAAGCTGTTTAAGGAAAAATACGAAATGTCGATGTCTGATTATATGGCAAAGATTCGTGTGCAAAAGGCCAAGGAGCAGCTGCGGGGCACCGGCCTGAGCATTAAGGAAATTGCAGAGCAGAACGGTTTCCTCAGCAGCAATGTGTTTATCCGCACCTTTAAAAAATGGGAAGGTGTGACTCCGGGTGTGTACCGGGAGGACGGCCAAAAGTGGCAGAAATAAGAAAACGCCAACGGGGAAAAGCCCGTTGGCGTTTTTGCTTTATATTATAATTTTGACCTTGATAAATTTTTAGTAAAAGCCATTTTTGTAAGTATTATATCTAATTTTACACTCCAAGAAAAGAGCGAAATTGTTATTATGAACACATAGGAGAAACACGGCTGCTGCCGTAATTTGAAAGGAGAACAATTATGAACTTCAATTCTACCGTAAAAGGCTCTGCCCTGGAGGGCTTCTATCCCGCAGGCTGGGATTTTGACAAGATCGATGCCTGCATCGACGCACCGGAGACGATTTGCCAAAGACAGGCTTTTTGGAACGAGGGTTTTACTCCTGTAAAGTGCGAAAGTCTGGGCGAATTTGAGACTTATATGGGTCACGAGATTGCTATGCAGATTAAGCTGGCTGCCGACCGTGGCGAGAAGATTGCCTTCATCCTGCCTGTTGGCCCCATGGGCATGTACAAGTGGGTGGTATATTTCCTGAAGGAGTGGAAGGTTTCCTGCGGCCACGTACATACCTTTAATATGGATGAGTGGGCCGACAGCGAGGGTAACACCCTTAGTAGTGATAACCCCGGTGCCTTCCAGTATGCTATGGAGCAGGCTCTGTTTAACCCTCTGGGTGAGCTGACCGTTCCCAAGGAGCAGAGAAACTTTGCAACCAAGGACAATCTGCCCACCTATCCCGGCAAGATTGCAGCTCTGAAGGCAGAGGGTGCAAAGTTGGTGCTGGTTTACGGCATCGGAAGAATGTGCCACATCGCTTTCTGGGAGCCCACCTTTGCTGCGGACTATGCTACCGCTGCTGAGTGGGAAGCAGCGCCTTACCGCATTGCTGCCAAGATTCACCCCCTGACGGTGGAGCAGAATGCCCTGACCAGCTTTAAGTCCCGTACTACCCTGGTGCCCTGCCGGGCCAACACCATCGGCCCCGGCCTGTTCCTCCAGGCAGATTACGCCATTGGCGGTGCTGACGGCACCTTGGGCAGAGGCATGCAGTGGCAGGGTATGTCCCTGTGGATGACCCTGCGTCACGGCAAGAGTCCTTGGATCACTTCTTCTTATATTCCCACTCTGGCAGGTCGTCTGTTCTTCCTCAAGGACCTGGCAGGTCCTCTGGAGGCGGAGTGCAACTAAGCTATGAATAGGGAAGAAAAGAACGGAATCCTGGTGGCCGGCACGGTGATTGTGGATAAGATTAACACCATTGCGGCCTATCCGGATTGCGGACAGCTGACGAAAATCCTGTCCTTGCAGACGGCTGTAGGCGGCTGCGTGCCCAATGTGGCCCATGACCTGAAGCGCATTGACCCGGAGCTGGCGGTGTATGCCGTGGGTACCATCGGTGCAGATGAGGAAGGCCAGCTTGTAAAAAATACGTTGCAGCAGGCAAAGGTGGATATTTCCGGTTTGGTGGAGCTTCCCGGTGAACGAACCAGCTTCACGGAGGTTATGAGTATCTGCGGCGGCCAGCGCACCTTCTTCACCTATGCCGGCGCCAGCGCTGCTTTTGGCAGTGAGCATGTGTGCTTTGGCAATGCAAAGCTGCTGCACCTGGGATATTTTCTGCTGTTGGACCGCGTGGACAATGGCGAAGGGCTGAACATCCTGCGTAAGGCAAAGGAAGCGGGCCTGGAGACCTCTATTGACTTAGTTAGCGAGAATTCTGACCGGTATGCTGTTGTGCTTCCCTGTCTGCCATATACCGACTATCTGATTATTAACGAGCTGGAAGCCGGCAAGCTGGCGGATATGGAGCCTGTGAACGAAAACCTGGAAGCCATCGCCAAAAAGCTGAAGGCTATGGGTGTGCGCAAACGGGTGATTATTCACAAGCCGGACCGGGCTGTGTGCTGCTCTGAGGATGGCTTCTGCTGCGTAGCTTCTTACGCATTGCCGGAGGGCTTTATTCAGGGCACCACCGGCGCCGGTGATGCGTTCTGCGCCGGTGCGCTTACAGGTATTTACAGAGGCTGGAACGATCGACAGACCCTGGAATTTGCCTCCGCCTGCGCGGTGATGGCTTTGGGCGGTGCAGATGCCTCTGAAGGCTTGCGATCCATTGAAGAAACAAAAGAGTTTTGCAGCCGGTTTGCCCGGCAGACACTGTGAAGGTGAGATAGATGAAAAAAGCAGTTATGTACGGCGGCGGCAATATCGGCCGCGGCTTTATCGGGGCGCTGTTCAGCCAGTCCGGGTATGAGGTGACCTTTATTGATGTGGCAGAGCCTGTTGTCAAGGCACTGCAGGAAAATCATACCTATCCTGTGCGCTATGTTTCCGGCAGCGGAAACAAGGATGTTTGGATTGAAAATGTGACCGCGGTTAACGGCAATGATGCCCAGGCGGCATCGGATGTAATTGCCAATTGCGATATTATGGCAACTGCGGTGGGCGCCCGTATCCTTAAGTTCATCGTGCCCAATATTGTGGGTGGCCTGCGCAAGCGCTGGGCTATGGGAAAAGGCAATCTGAATATCATCATTTGTGAAAACCTGATGGATGCCAACAAGGTTTTGGAGGGCATGCTGAAGGAGCAGCTTACCAGTGAGGAACAGAAGCTTTTTGACGAAACTGTGGGCTTGGTGGAAGCATCCATTGGCCGCATGGTGCCTGTGCAGACCGAGGAGATGAAGGACGGAGAGCCTCTGCGCATATGCGTGGAGAAGTATGGCTTCCTGCCTGTGGACAAGGCTGCTTTTAAGGGTGAAATTCCGCAAATCACCAATATGGTGCCTTTTGAGCCCTTTGATTTTTACATCAAGCGCAAGCTGTATGTGCATAATATGGGCCATGCCATTTGCGCCTATCTGGGCGATCTGCTGAGCTTGGAGTTCATTTGGCAGTCCATTGATGTTGCCGATGTGCGCATCATTGTGCAAAATGCTATGCTGGAAAGCGCTATGGCCCTTTCCCAAAAGTATGGCGCATCCCTTATGGACCTGCAGATGCATATTACCGATCTTCTGGGTCGGTTTACCAACGCCGCGCTGGGAGATACCTGCCAGCGGGTGGGTGGCGATCCTGCCCGGAAGCTTAGCCCGGAGGATCGGCTCATTGGCTCTGCCAGGCTGGCCATAGAGCAGGGCATCACCCCGGCATATATTGCCGTAGGCGCTGCTGCCGGCGTTTATCGATACATTCTGGAAAGCGAGGAGCTTTCTCAGGGTATGGAAGATGCCGCCAAGGTGCTGGCCAATGTTTCCAAGCTGGAAGCAGACGAGCCTTTGTGTCAGCTAATTCTGGAAGCATATAAGGACATCCTGAACGGCGCGGCAGTATCTGAGCTGCGGCAGCTGGCTGACAAAAATAAGCGCAATAGTCTTGTAAATGTAATTTAATAGAAATGGGTCGTGGTAATAACCACGACCCGTTTTTTAGTTGTATAAGTGAAAATAAGAGCCTTTGGTGTCCAGAATGCCTTCTGTTCGTAGCTTGCTCAGCTCGGCAGACATGGCACTGCGCTCCACTCCCAGGTAGTCTGCCAGAGCTTGCCGGTTAAAGGGAATGGTAAATTCCTCGTTGCCCCGTTCCTTTGCCTGCTGCATAAGATATGCCAGCAGCTTTTCCCGGGTGGTTTTTTGGGACATTACCTGAATTTTCTTGCCCAGCTCCAGGTTGCGCCCGGCAACCACCGTCAAAAGATTTCGCACCAGCTGATTGTGAAAACGACAGGCTGAGGTGCATACGGTAAGCATCTTCTGGCAGGAAAAGAACACAATTTTGCTATCTTTCAAAGCATATGCGCTCACCGGCATGTGGGGAATTTGGGCGCAGGCAAAGGCCTCGGCAAAGGCTTCTCCCTGACCGGCGTGGGAGAGGATGCTGCGATTTCCGTAAAAATCATCACGGACAATTTGAATGGCACCTTCCAGAACAAAACCAATAAAACCGGCCTCATCTCCCTCTAAAAATACCGGCGCTCCCTTGGGGATATCCGCAACCCGGGGCGTTAGACACCCCAGCATGGCGGATAAATCCTCCGGCGCAATCCCGGCAAATAGGGGATTGGCTAAAAAAATGTGAGAATAATTTTCCATAATGCCTCCATTGTTGGAAAAACAACAAACTATTTTTATGATTATAATAAAATAATAGTACAAAGTCAAGGAGGGATGTATATGATTATGCATGGATGTCAGGCGAAGCCTAAAACGCCTACCATTATTGAAAAAGTATGCCCCCAGTGCGGTCATGAGATTGAGCTGTTTTCCATCGATACCCAGATGCCCTGTGAGCATTGCGGCTTTGTTGCCTATAACGATACTTTAAGCTGTGTACAGTGGTGCGCCCATGCCAAGGATTGTGTAGGGGAGGAGATGTACGAGGCTATGATGAAGATCGTTGCGCAGCAAAAGGAAAGGAAGGAAGCGGTATGATTCGCAGGATCATTCAGATCAATGAAAGCAGGTGCAACGGCTGCGGACTTTGCGCCGGTGCTTGCCACGAAGGTGCCATCGGTATGGTTGGGGGTAAGGCAAAGCTTTTGCGGGATGATTACTGCGACGGTTTGGGGGATTGTTTGCCGGCGTGCCCCACCGGCGCGATCACTTTCGTAGAGCGGGAAGCAGTCGCTTATAATGAAGCGGCTGTACAGGCCTCCAGCCTGCGGCAATGGCCGGTGCAGATCAAGCTTGCGCCAATGCGGGCTGCGTGGTTTGACGGAGCAAAGCTGCTCATCGCCGCCACTTGTACTGCTTATGCCTATGCCAAATTTCACGAGGATTTTATTAAGGGCCACGTGACTTTGGTAGGCTGTCCCAAATTGGACGGGGTGGATTATTCCATGAAGCTTACACATATTATCCGGGAAAACGATATCCGGGAAATAACGGTGGTGCGCATGGAGGTGCCTTGCTGCGGCGGACTGCCCTTTGCGGCGCAAAAAGCCATTACAGAAAGCGGAAAGGATATTCCACTCAAAATCGTTACGCTTTCCACAGACGGAAAAATCTTATAAGAAAAACCCTCGGGAGAATCCCGAGGGTTTTATGTTTTGGTGTTTACAGGTAGGCCTTAACGGCGTCGGATGCTTCGGCAGGGTCGTCGGACACGGTAACGGTGATATTCATGTTGTTGGCCTCAGCGAACTGAGCGCACCACAGGATGAAATCTTCGCCGGCAGCCCGGTCGGCGCCGATGGTCTTATACAGATTGTCGATGTAAACGTTGGTAATATCGAAATTGCCGGCGTGAAGGCCGCTAAGGAAGCCCTTAAGCATATCCAGGTTGGTGATGCCGTATTCTTTGGAATCGACCAAGCGGACGCGGTAGCTCACATCATAGGTCAGCTTCTTGCCATATTCGATGCATACCACATCGCCCTGGGCGGAAGCAACAGATGCGTTGATGGAATCAATCAGCTTTTTGGTCTTGCCGGAGCCCTTCAGGCCCATAATAACTTGAATCATAGGAAATTCCTCCTTTGCTTACAGCATTTGCTGGTAAGTTCATTTTACCAGTTAACGGGCTGATTTGCAACTACTATTTGCGTGAATTACGAAAAATTTTAAGCTGAGGGGAGTCGAATAACGACAGCCCCTCAGTTTAATTAATAGCCGGGCTTGCCCAGAAGTTTAAACATATTGCGCTTATAAAATTCTACACCCGGCTGGTTGAAGGGATTTACATCCAGCATATATGCGGAAACACCGCAGGCCAGTTCGAAGAAATAGAAGATTTCACCCAGCTTTTGGGCGCTGAGCTGACCCATATCCATGGTGATAACGGGCACATTGCCGTCCACATGGGCAGCTAAAGTGCCAAGATATGCCTGCTCGTCCACAAAGTCAAGGCTTCTGCCCTCTAAGTAGTTCAGGCCGTCCAGATTCTTGTAGTCACCGCCGATGGTGAGCTTGCTTTCAGGCGCATCAAAGCGGACCATAGTTTCAAAGATGTTCCGCTCGCCCTGCTGAATCATCTGACCTAAGGAGTGCAGGTCGGCGGTGAATTCTGCGGTAACAGGGAAGATGCCCTTGCCGTCCTTGCCCTCGCTTTCACCGAACAGCTGCTGCCACCAGCCGCCCATCATCTTAAAGCCCGGCTCAAAGGACTCTAAAATTTCAATGCACTTGCCGCCTCTGTAGAGCAAATTGCGGGTGGCGGCGTACAGCCACACGGGGTTTTCAAAGGAGCGGATGTCATAATCCTTCTTGGCCTGCACAGCGCCCTGCATCACTTCCATGGGGTCGATGCCGGCAACGGTCATAGGCAGCAGGCCTACAGCGGTGAGCACAGAATAGCGGCCGCCCACATTGGGAGGAATCACAAAAGTCTCCCAGCCTTCTTCGGCGGCCATTTGCCGCAGAGCACCCTTGCAGGGGTCAGTGATGGCGTAGGTGCGGCGGCGAGCCTCCTCGGTGCCGTATTTGCGCTCCAGCATCCAGCGCAGGGCGCGGGTTGCGATGGCGGGCTCGGTGGTGGTGCCGGACTTGGAGATGATGGCAATGGAGAAATCCTTGCCCTCTAAAAGGCGAACCAGTTCATTCCAGGCACGGGTGGAAAGACTGTTGCCTGCGTAGAAAATCTGGGGGTTACCCTTGCCCTTGCCAATGTTGTGGATGCCATCCTGAAGCAGTTCGATGGCGGCTCTGGGGCCTAAGTAGCTGCCGCCGATACCAATGACCACAAACACATCGGAGCTTTCCCGGATGCGCTTGGCGGCGGCACGGATGCGGCGGATTTCGTCGGTTTCTTCCATGCTGGGCAGGTTCAGCCAGCCCAAAAAGTCGCTGCCTTCACCGCTGCCCTCAGTCAGAGTCTGATGGGCGGCAAAAATCTCCTTTTCTGTTGCCAGAAGATCCGGCAGAGAGAACTGCCCCCATACATTGGAAATATCAACTTTAATCATATATAATACCTCTTTCTTAGATTTTGACTGTATTTTATGTTACCGCAAAAACAGGTCAAACGCAAGGGAAAAAGAAAAAGTTTCTGTAAAATTTGAAAATTTACCCTGCATCTATGGAAAAATGCACTTTGTGTTGTTATAATAAGCAAAAAACGCTCCGGAGGTAATTTATGAGATACGGATTTGGCATTGATGTGGGAGGCACCACAGTAAAGCTTGCATATTTTGACGAAACCGGTGCGCTGCTGGATAAGTGGGAGATTCCCACTGTCACCGCCAACAGAGGGGAAGCCATCCTGCCGGATATTGCTGCTTCGGTGCTTTCTTATATAAACAAGAACAACATCTCCCGGGAGAACCTTTTGGGCATCGGCATTGGCGTGCCCGGCCCGGTGAGCGACGAAGGCATTGTCAACCGGTGCGAGAACCTGTTTTGGGGTGTTTTCAATATCCACGAAAAGCTGCAGGATCTTACAGGCCTGCCTGTAAAAGCCGGCAACGATGCCACTGTAGCTGCCTTAGGCGAATGCTGGAAGGGCGGCGGGCAGGGCTGCAAAAATATGTTCATGGCTACCCTGGGTACAGGTGTAGGCGGCGGCCTGGTTATTGACGGAAAGGTGACCTTGGGCGCCCAGGGTGCAGCCGGTGAGGTGGGTCATATGGTGCTGTGCCGTGATGAGACCGAGCCTTGCAACTGCGGAAAATACGGCTGCGTGGAGCAGTATTGCTCTGCCACCGGTGTGGTGCGTCTGGCAAACAGACGTATGGCAGAAGATAATGCGCCTTCTGTATTGCGCAAAACTGAAAGGCTTACCTGCAAGGATGTGTTTGATGCTGCAGCGGCAGGGGATGCTCCGGCACAAGAGGTGCTGGACCGGTTTTATCGGCTGCTGGCTGAGTTTTTGGCCAATGTGTGCAATGTCATCAACCCTGAGGTGGTGGTTATCGGCGGCGGTGTGAGCAAGGCCGGGCAGCCGCTGCTTGACGGCGCAAAGCGGTATTTTGACCGGTTTGCTTTCCACGCGAACCGGAATGTGCGCTTTTCCATTGCCCAGCTTGGCAACGATGCCGGTGCTTACGGCGCATTTAAGCTGGCGCTGGATGCTCTTGGCGGCTGATAAGAAATAGCAAAGGAAGCTTTTTCCTGATATTGGGGCGCGGAGTTTTCCGCGCCCCAAATTTTTGCTGTGGGAGGGGGGGAAGGGCGTCTGTTTGCTTGACAAAAAGGACGAAAACCTTTATTATGATAGTGTATGAGCCGAACTCTTTTTGAGCTGGCCCATAAACTATTTTGTGGCGTAACCGACGCTGCAAGAAAAGGAGCATAGCTTATGCGCTCAAGCGGCATTTTGATGCATATAACCTCCCTGCCCAGCCCCTATGGTGTGGGAACTCTGGGAAAGGATGCTTACGCATTTGTAGATTTTTTGGAACGGGCCGGACAGAGCTACTGGCAGATTTTGCCCCTGAATCCCACCGGCTACGGTGATTCCCCATATCAGTCCTGTTCTGCCTTTGCAGGCAATCCCTACCTGATTGACTTGGAACGGTTGGTGCAGCGTGGCTACCTGACCCGCCAGGAGCTGGATAGCTTTACCTGGTGCCAGAGCCCTGACCGGGTGGATTATGGTCTTTTGTACGAAAACCGGCAAAAGGTGCTGCGCCTGGCATTCAGCCGCTTTAAGGAAAACGAGGCCTATGTGGTGTTCCTGCGGAAAAACGGCGATTGGCTTTGGGACTATTCTTTGTATATGGCCCTGAAGGATAAGCACAACGGCGCGCCCTGGTATGAATGGGAGCCGGGGCTTAAGCACCGGGATGCGGACTGCCTGTGGCAGGCCCGTCAGGAGCTGAAGGAGAATATTGAGTACTATTGCTTCCAGCAATATCTGTTCTACCGTCAGTGGAAAAAGCTGAAGGCATATGCTGCCCAAAAGGGCATTGCGATTATTGGCGATGTGCCCATCTATGTTCCTTTGGACAGTGTGGAGGTGTGGACAGACCCGGAGCTGTTCTGCCTGGACGGGGATCTGAAGCCTGAGGCGGTTGCCGGTGTGCCCCCCGATGGCTTTACTGCCGACGGCCAGCTTTGGGGCAACCCCCTGTACCGGTGGGAAAAGCACGAGGAGGATGGTTTTGCCTGGTGGATTCGCCGGCTTAAGGCGGCAGCCAAGCGCTACGATGTGGTGCGGCTGGACCATTTCCGTGGCTTTGAGTCCTATTGGAGCGTACCCTACGGCGATGCCACTGCAAGGAACGGACACTGGGTAAAAGGGCCGGATATGAAGTTTATTCAGGCCATTAAAAAGGCCCTGCCCCAGACGGCGTTCATTGCTGAGGATTTGGGATATCTTACCCAGGAAGTGCTGGATATGAAAAACAACTCCGGCTTCCCCGGTATGAAGGTGCTGGAATTTGCCTTTGATTCCAGAGAGCCCTCGGAATATCTGCCCCATACTTACGACGCCAACACCGTTTGCTATGTGGGCACCCACGATAATATGACTATGCGCCAGTGGTTTGAAGAAGCCGACCCTGCCGCTGTGCGGTATGCCAAGGAATATATGGCCCTGACAGAGGCTGAGGGCTTTGTGTGGGGCGCGCTGCGCACCGCTATGGCCAGCGTTTCTGACCTGTGCGTCAACCAAATGCAGGACTTTTTGAACTTGGGCGCCCAGGCACGGATGAATTTCCCCGGCACTTTTGGCGCGCCTAACTGGTGCTGGCGTGTGGACGGCGCAATGCTGGACGGTGCCTTGGCAAAGCGGATTTATGACTTGACCGCATTGTACGGCCGCACAGCCAAATAAAGAAAATTTGCAATACCTGGAAATGGAGAGAACTTTCTATGCAATATAACTGCCTGAACATTTTGCAGTGGACAGAAGCACAGTTGAAATATACCTATGACGTGACCTTGCAGGAGGCCAGCGCCCAGGAGCTTCACGAGGCGTTGGGCAAGGCGCTGATGACTGCCATCAGCGATAACTGGAATCACAGTAAGCATACCCGTATGCCCCAGAGAAAGGCCTATTATTTCTCTGCGGAGTACCTGATTGGCCGTCTGGTATACAGCAACCTTTATAATATGGGCATCCTGGACGAAATGAAGCAGCTTTTCGCCCAACGGGGTGTGGACCTGGCGATTTTGGAGGATGTGGAGGATGCAGCCCTGGGTAACGGCGGCTTGGGCCGGCTGGCTGCCTGCTTCTTAGATTCTGCCGCCAGCACCAATATCCCCCTGTCCGGCTACGGTCTGCGCTACCGCTTCGGCCTTTTCAAGCAGAGCTTTGACCAGGCCGGCAGCCAAAAGGAAAATGCTGACGACTGGGCAAAGTTCGGCGACCCTTGGTCCTACCGCCGGTATAACCACACCGTTAAGGTGTGCTTCCCCGACCATACGGTACTGGCTGTGCCCTACGATGTGCCGGTCATCGGCTACGGTACCAATAATGTGGGTACGCTTCGCCTGTGGCAGTGTGAGGCAGAGGAAGAGCTGGATTTTAACGCCTTTAATGACCAGGACTATCTGCGCGCCCTGACCCAAAAGAACAAGGCTGAGGATATCACCCGGGTGCTTTATCCCAACGATTCCACCTGGGAGGGCAAGCGTTTGCGCATTAAGCAGCAGTATGTGCTGTCCTCTGCATCTTTGCAGGATATGCTGCGGGTTTATAAAACCAGCCACGGCGGCGACCTGAGCCACTTTGCGGATTTTTATGCGGTGCAGCTGAATGATACCCACCCGGCAATGTCCATTCCGGAGCTGATTCGTTTGCTGATGGCCGAGGGTATGGACTTTGACGGCGCTTTTGATATTGCGCAAAAGACCTTCTCCTATACCAACCATACCGTAATGGGTGAGGCCTTGGAAAAGTGGCCCCTGGACCTGCTGCGCTCTGTGGTGCCTGAAATTGTGGACATTATTTTGCGTATTGACGCAAAGCTTAAGGCAGAGCATCCCCACCTGTTTATTGTACGGGACGATACTGCCCATATGGCAAACCTGAGTGTATATGTGGGCAGCTATGTAAACGGCGTTGCGGAGATTCACTCGCAAATTCTCAAGGACGATCTGTTCCGTCAGTGGTACGAGGTGTTCCCTGAACGCTTCCAAAACAAGACCAACGGCGTCACGCCCAGACGCTGGATGGGCCTGTGCAACCCGGAGCTGAGCCAGCTGATTAAATATCGTGTGGGCGCCGATTTCCTGAAGGATTTGGATAAGCTGGGCAAGCTTAAGCCTATGATTGATGATGATATGGTGCGCCAGTTCAATGCCATCAAGCGGCAAAAGAAGCAGCAGCTTTGCAATGTTATTGCCAAGCATGAGGGCATTGCCCTGAATCCGGACTTCGTGTTCGATGTGCAGGTAAAGCGGCTGCATGAGTATAAGCGGCAGCTTCTCAATGCCCTGTCCATTATGGATATTTATTTCCGCCTGAAGGACGGCAGCCTGACGGACTTCCAGCCCACGGTGTATCTGTTTGGTGCGAAGTCTGCCCCCGGTTATGCCCGGGCAAAGGCCATTATCCGCTATATTAACCGCATCGCCAAGCTTATCAACAATGACCCGGATGTGGCCGACAAGCTGAAGGTGGTGTTCGTGCAGAACTATAATTGCTCTTATGCTGAGCATATTATTCCTGCGGCGGATATTTCTGAGCAGATTTCCCCTGCAGGCACAGAGGCCTCCGGCACCGGCAATATGAAGCTGATGCTCAATGGCGCGGTGACTCTGGGCACTTTGGATGGCGCCAATGTGGAAATCGTCAAGGAAGCCGGTATGGAGAATAATTATATTTTCGGCGCCACGGTGGACCAGATTAACGCCTGCCGGGATAGCTACAATGCACGGAGTATTTATGACCGCAATCCCCAGCTGCGTCGGGCCATCGATACTCTGGTAGATGGCACTGTGCCCACCGATGATGACCAGCGGGAGCTTTATCATGCCTTGCTGGACGGCACCCATTGGCACAAGGCGGACCATTACTTCCTGCTGCTGGATTATGAATCCTACCTGGAAGCAAAGCTTCGGGCTAACCGGGATTATGCTGACCGGCTGGCATTCGGCAGAAAGTGCCTGATGAATGTGGCCAGCGGCGCAAAGTTCTCCTCTGACCGGACGATCCGTCAGTACGCAGAAGAAATTTGGCATATCAAACCTACTGAATATTAAAAAGGATGGCAAGCGGATATCCGCTTGCCATCCTTTTAATATTCTCTTACCACAGCTTTGACAATGCCGATGATCTCTGCCTCCCGGCCGTCAATAGGGGGATAGGCATCGTTTTCCGGCAGCAGCCAAATCTGCCCGTTTTTCCGGTGCAGGCGCTTGACGGTGGCTTCGTCGCCAATGCGGGCAACCACAATTTGCCCGTCGTCAGCATTTGGCTGGGGGCGGATTACCACTTTGTCCCCATCCAGGATGCCGGCGCCAATCATACTCTCGCCTCTTACCCGGAGGGCAAAGCAGCTGCTGTCCCCATCCCATACCATAGTGCCTTCCTGATTTTCCACTGCAAGGATGGGAAGGCCGGCAGTTACAACACCTATAACAGGAATGTGCCCGGCTTTTTGGGTGGACACCACTGCCCGTTTTACGCCCTTGCTGCCTGCGCCCTGTAAAAGACCCTTGTCCTGCAGCTGACGCAGGTGGTAGGTAACAGAGGCTGTGGAGCTAAGCCCTACGGCCGCACCAATTTCCCGAACAGAGGGAGCAAAGCCGTTTTCTGCGGTGAAATCCCGGATGAAATCCAAGATTTTTTCACCCTTATCGGTGGTTCTGGCCATAAGATATACCTCCACTTCCGATTTATAAGGCTATAATAGCACATATGAACGAAAAAGAAAAGAGGAAAGTATGATTTTTTTCGACACACTTCCTGTGCGGTGGCGCATATACTGTAAGGGAGCAAAATCAGGAGGTGGAGCATATGGAAAAATACGATGCCAAGAAGGCCGCTGGGGTTTGGGAACGGGTTGCTGCCGGCCGGGAGGCAGAAAACCTGTGTGTAGAGCCAATGCTTATGCTGCTTTGGGAAAACGCGGTGGCTTTTTTGTATCTGTCCAAACGCCTGCAAGGGCAGCGCAGTGCCCTGTTACATAAGCTTTACCAGCAGGCTCAGCAAAGCACGGATTGTTTGAAGGGAATTTGTATTCTGACTCAGGGGAGCCGGCCTTCTCTGCAAAACAAGGTGCCGTCCCAAGAACCAACAGGCGCCATTGTGCGATCTTGCTATGGCCGGGCTATGCGGCTGCTGGCCCAAATGGAGAGCTATGGCAGCCACAGGGAATATGGCCCGGTGTTTATCCGTTTGGCAGCCCAGCAGCAGGAGCAGTGCCGTCAGTTGTTGGAGATTTTGGGGCAGGAGGATGGATCAAAAGCTCGCACAAGATAAAAGGATAAATGTGAAAGGCGGTGGAATAATAGGAAAAGCCTTGACAATTTCTCCATTTACTGTTAAATTTATTAAGCGATGAGGGAGTAGTTCACGCAGAAATGCGCAAAGCTTTTCGTCAATCCGGCAAATTTGCCCGATAGCTTTTGAAAGAACAAGACTCATGCAAGGCATAGATGCTTTGCATGGGTCTTTTTTTGTTTCTTCATACTAATTATAAGGAGAATGATGACACGATGGAAAAAGAGTATACCCTATCTGCTGAACAGGTGCTCTCCGGGTTAAAGACCTCTGAAGCTGGTCTTACCACGCAGGAAGCAGAACTGCGCAGGCAGACCTATGGCCCCAACAAGCTGAAGGAAGCGGAAAAGGCCACCTGGCTGCAGCGCTTTTTAGGGCAGCTTAAGGACCCTATGCTGATTATCCTGATGATTGCAGCGGCGGTGTCGGCTGCTACTACGGTGCTTTCTTATGTGCAGAATCCCGGCCACACCGGCGAGCTGGTGGAGGGCCTGGTGGAGGTTGGCATTATTGTTGTGGTTGTGCTGCTCAACGCCATTTTGGGCGTGGTGCAGGAGAGTAAGGCCGAAGCGGCCATTGAAGCCCTGCAAACTATGACGGCGGCCACCTGCAAAGTCATTCGTGATGGCAAGCAGGTGATTTTGCACTCCGATGAGCTGGTACCCGGCGATATCGTTATCCTGGAAGCAGGCGATGCTGTGCCTGCCGACGGCCGCATCATTGAAAATGCCAGCCTGAAGATTGAGGAAGCTGCCCTGACCGGTGAATCTGTGCCGGTAAACAAGACCCTGGAGATATTGGGCATGGCCGAGGGCCAGGAGGATGTTCCTCTGGGCGACCGGAAAAATATGTGCTATATGGGCTCTGCCGTGGTTTATGGCCGTGGTAAGGCTGTAATCACCCGTACCGGTATGGAAACGGAAATGGGCAAGATTGCAGGCGCGCTGGCTGCTGCCGAGGAAGAGCAGACACCGCTGCAGCGCAAGCTGGATCAGCTGGGCAAGACTCTGAGCAAGCTGGTGCTGGGTATCTGCGTGTTCATTTTCGCCTTCCAGCTCTTTACTGCTGATGCAGGCTCCCGTTTTGAGCTGACGAACATTCTGAAGACCTTTATGGTTGCCGTATCTTTGGCGGTTGCCGCTATCCCCGAGGGCCTGGCTACGGTGGTTACGGTGGTGCTTTCCATTGGCGTTACAAATATGAGCAAGCGCAACGCCGTGATACGCCGCCTGACCGCAGTGGAGACCCTGGGCTGCACCCAGGTGATTTGCTCCGATAAAACCGGCACTCTGACCCAGAACAAGATGACCGTTGTGGACCATACGGGCGAAACAAACCTGGTGGCCACCGCTATGGCCCTTTGCTCCGATGCCAAGCTTAACGAGGCGGACAAAGCGGAGGGTGAGCCTACGGAATGCGCTCTGGTGAACTTTGCCTGCTCTGTGGGTCTTAAGAAGCAGGACCTTGAAAAGGCAATGCCCCGTGTGGACGAAGCGCCCTTTGACTCCGGCCGTAAGATGATGTCTACCGTTCATGCAGTAGATGGCGGCTTCGTGCAGTATACCAAGGGCGGTCCCGATGTGGTGCTGGCTCGCTGCGCTTATTATTATGAGGACGGCCAGGTGCTGCCCATGACTGAAATTAAGCGGCAGCAGATTATGGCAGCCAACAAGGCAATGGCTGACCGGGCCCTCCGGGTGCTGGCAGCTGCCAAGCGGGATTGGGCTGAGAAGCCTGAGCAGAACACGCCGGAATACCTGGAGCAGGACCTGGTGTTCCTGGGCCTGACCGGTATAATTGACCCGGTACGTCCTGAGGTTAAGGCCGCTATCGAGCAGTGCCGCAGCGCCGGTATTCGCCCTGTGATGATTACCGGCGACCACAAGGACACCGCGGTAGCCATTGCTAAGGAGCTGGGCATTATCACGGATGCTTCCCAGGCTATTACCGGCGCAGAGCTGGATGCCATTTCCGATGAGGATATTTGTGAATTCGTAAAGCACTACGGCGTTTATGCCCGTGTGCAGCCGGAGCACAAGGTGCGTATTGTCAATGCCTGGAAGGCAAACGGCGTTATTGTGGCAATGACCGGTGACGGCGTGAACGACGCGCCCTCCATTAAGAGCGCCGATATCGGCGTGGGCATGGGCATCACGGGCACTGATGTTACCAAGAATGTGGCCGATATGGTGCTGGCTGACGATAATTTTGCTACCATCGTTGCAGCAGTGGGCGAGGGCCGTCGGATCTATGATAACATCCGCAAGGCCATCCAGTTCCTCCTGGCTTCCAATATGAGCGAGGTGCTGGGCGTCTTCGGGGCTACCCTGATGGGCTTTACTCTGTTAAACCCTGTGCATCTGCTGTTTATCAACCTGGTTACCGACTGCTTCCCCGCTCTGGCTCTGGGCATGGAAAAGGCAGAGCCCGACACCATGCGCCGCCCGCCCCGCAATTCCAAGGACGGCATCTTTGCCGGCGGCTTGGGCGTGGACGTTGTCTATCAGGGCATGCTGGTCACTGCGCTGACCATTGCTGCTTACCTGATCGGCGCTATGATGGACCCTGTAGTGGGCTCTTTTGCGGCCCTGCAGGCAGCAGGCCTTTCTGAGCACGGTATGACGATGGCATTTCTCACCATGAGTATGTGTGAGATATTCCACTCCTTCAATATGCGCTCCCAGAGAAAGAGCGTCTTTGCCTTAAAGGGCCAGAATAAGATTCTGTGGGCAGCTATGGCAGGCTCTTTACTGCTGACTACGCTGGTTATTGAGGTTCCCTTCCTGGCAACTGCCTTTGGCTTTACGCCCATTGGCCTGGAGGAATACGGCATCTCCCTGGCGCTGGCCTTCCTGGTAATTCCCGTTGTGGAATTGGTGAAGCTCGTCCAAAGAAGCTTGACAAAGTAAATAAAACAGCCTGCCGGTCGGCAGGCTGTTTTTAATGCTGAATGCAGAATTATGAATGCAGGTATCGCAAATGCGATATATCTAAAACCAGTGTCCACTTCTTAGTGGACACTGGGGGCGTGCAAAATAGGTAGTTGTATGTTAGTAAACATACAGACATAGGGAACTATATTTTAGGGTTCAGTGTTTAGTGTTTTGTGATAAGTGTTAAAAAGCCGCTGCGGGTGCAGCGGCTTTTTTATAGGGGCATTTGTTTGATTTTGGCAAAACGCCGGGGATATTGCTTGGGGGTGGGAGCAACCTTGCGCAGCACAATCACTGCATGGGCGGTGCCGTCAAAGGGATATTCCGTCACGCGCTCCAGTTTAAGCCCAAGCTTACTGATGGCGTTTTTGGCTTCGTCCAGTTCTTCCCGGGCGGCCATGCCCTTCATGGCCAGCACTGCTCCACCCACTTTCACATACGGCGCGGTGAGCTCCAGCAGAATGTTCAGCCGCGCCACTGCCCGGCTTGTGGCAAAGTCATATTGCTCCCGTCGGTCTGCAATGGCTTCTTCGGCCCGGGCGGTAAGGCATTCTGCCGCTACGCCTAAGGTGGGAAGCACCGTCTCCAGCCAGTGCATCCGCTTGCCCAAAGAGTCTAAAAGCGTTAGCCTTACTTCCGGACAAGCGATTTTTACCGGTACGCCGGGAAAACCGGCGCCGCAGCCCACATCAATGAGGGTTTTGCCGGCTAAATCCTGCTCTTTGAGCAGGGTCACAGAATCCAGCAGGTGCAGCTTTGCTACCTGCTCCGGCTCTGTGATAGCTGTTAAATTCATCACCTTGTTTTGTTCAATCACAGCTTGCCCAAAGCGGCACAAGATATGCTGTCGCTCTTCTGGCAGCGAAAGGCCCAACTGTGAAAGACCGGAAGAAAGTGCTTGGTGCATCTTTTCCATTAGGCCTCTCCGTTTACGATATCCTGCAAGCGGTCATCGGTTTCATCCATGGGGTCAAAGATGTCGGGCGTCAGCTGACCCTGGTTGGCAGGCAGAATCACTTCCTGAATATGCCAGCTTACCAGCAGGTCCACAAGGGCATCACTGACGATGTTTTGTTGTTCTGCGGGCAGAAACAGAGAATAAGCCGCCAGATCCCGGGTTACGGCAGGCAGCGCTTCAGCGCTCACACTCACCTGGGCGCTCAGGCTGTGCTTGCCCAGGGCCAGGTAGCAGGCCCGGTAGGCCATCAGGTAGCCGGCATAGCGGTATTCAACAGAGTCGTTGTCAGAACAGGCCAAAATGGCAGTGAAGTCTGCGTCCGCATCCTGGGCGATGCCCATTCTGTGGGCCATTTCGTGGCAGATGGCAAAGGGCAGCGCGGCTTCGGGAACCTGGAGATTCACAGCGGATTCACCGGTGAGCAGCACGGTCATGCCGGTAACGCCCCGGCTGGTATATAGGTCGCTCCAGCCCAGTGCTTTCACTGGAGCTGTGTTGCCGGACAGGGCTGCAAAGCCCCGGTCATAGGTAAGCTGGTCAAAGCCGCTGCCGGCCCACTTTACCAGGCTCTCAAAATCTGAAAGGTCGGCAGTGCCGTCTGCCTTGCGATTGACCTGGGAGGAAAGCTCATTTGCCAAATCCCGGTAGTAAATAGCGGTGGCTTCCAGGTGGTTTTGGGAATAGTCCTGCATTTCAAGACGCAAGCTTTCAGATATGGAGCTGTTGTATTGACCCAGGCCCAAAATGCCGGTATTAAGCAGGCTGAACAGGCTCACAACCGCCATCACCCAGCCAAACCACTGAATGGGGTTCCACCGGAACACCAGCATCAGCACAACGCTTGCCAAAATGCCTGCTATAGCAAACAGCAGCAGCACCTGCCACATACAGAAGCTGACATTGGCGGTCCACTGGGTTAGCGAAGGCACCACCACGCGGATCATATAAGGATAAACCATGTCCAAAAGCAGAGCGTGGCTGGCGGCAAACTGGGTGATTGCCCAGGTGCATACAGCCAAAATACCTGCAATTAGATAACCGCGCCAATATTTCAAAGGAATCCCTCCTTAAAGCAGTTTACAAGATGTCACATTATAGTATAACACATTTCACGCCAGGCTTCTACCCCTTTTTTAAAATTTTACAATTTAACAAAAAGACCGCCCAATGGCGGTCTTTTTCTTATGCTTTTGCAGGTCTTCTTTTCTTTAGTTTATAAAGCTCCTCCGCGGCCATTCTGGTCTTTGCCACCACATCACCGCATTGAGGGAAGCAATAGTAAAGGGAATCCTTATTGCCGATGCAGATGATGTCGCCCAGCTCATACCAGTAGTAGTCAGCATATAAGCCGTAGCAAGCAAGGGCGGGCTGCTCATAACACAGCTTGCCGTCGCAGCCGGTGAGGGTAAAGCCGTTTGTATCGTGGCGCAGCTTTCCGTCGCCCACCATATAAATGGCATCAAAATTCACCATCATACCGATTTTTACATCGGTATCCAGTAAATAGCTGCCGTCCTCCAGGCTCTTTTTCACCTGTTCCCGCTGCCAGGCATACCAGGTGGGAATATGGTCAAATTTGCCCTCGGCATTAAGGCATTTCAGTTTACCAAGCTCCGTCAGCTCATATTGCACACCGCAGTTTTTGCAAGTAAGGGTTGTGCCCTTGCCTTCGGTTTGCCCCTGGGCATTGCAGTGAGGGCAGTGGAACAAAATGCGGTTGAGGCCGTCGGCCCGGAAGGGCTCGTCAATAATCACATTGTTTTGCTGCTGCCAGGCAAAGTTATCAAAGCTGAAGGCTGCATCCAACCGGGCATCCAATTCCGCCACAGTCAGTTCCTTTACCTCTTGGGCGGTTGCCAGGCAGGTAACATCGGCAGATACTTTGACCTTGCGTTTTTGCAGGCCGTTATACAGTGGGTCAATGGAAAATGCGCCTTGGGTAATCACTGTTACCACCGGCACACCCAGTTTTTTAAGCAGGATGCCCATTTTTCGGGGCAGGGCGGTGGCGGTACCGTCAAAGGAGTAGCTTGCCTCCGGGTACATCAGCACGCTGGTCTTTTTCTTTTTCAGAAGATATTCCATATCCCGAATGAGGGAAACATCGCTGACAAATTTCTGGGTAGGGATGCAGCCGAGTAGCCGCATCAGCCAGCTTTTTCCTACAAAGCCATCGGAGGTACACACAATGCCGTAGCGCTTGGGGAAGAAAATGCGGGAGGCAATTTTCAGGTCGATAAAACTGGAGTGATTCATAAGAATCAGGCAGGGCTCTTTTTTGCCGATTTTCTCCATGCCGTGCTTGCGGAAAGTAAACCCTGCAGGCCACAAGTCAAAAATTGCCAGCACCCGCACCACCAGCTGCAGAAGCCACAGGGGCTTGAGGGGGTTGCGGTGTTTGGGGCGCTTGAGGGCCATCACCTGCTCATAGGAGCAGTTTTTCACTTTGATTTTCATAATGTTCCACCAATCTTCATGCATGTTTTTCCGTTTGCTTTTTTAATTGTATACCAAAAGACGGGCTAATTCAAGGTTAAATAGGAGCAAATTCCATTTGCAGGGGTGGAAAATAGTTGAAGAACGAAAAAATCTAATGAAAAAGCGGAAAAATGTTTGATTTTTCCAATGTAGTATGGTATACTATCTGGGCCTAAAAAGGAATCTGAAGAAAAATATTATTTTTGGCAACCGGATGTTGCCAAAACAATTGAAAGGAGTATTTTCAATGTCCCATAAGTACGTTTATCTGTTCACCGAGGGCAATGGCTCTATGCGTGAGCTGTTGGGCGGCAAGGGCGCTAACCTTGCTGAGATGACCAACATCGGTCTGCCCGTTCCCCAGGGCTTTACGGTTTCCACTGAGGCCTGCACCAAGTATTATGAAGACGGCCGCATGATCAATGCCGATATCCAGGCACAGATCATGGAGCATGTTGCAAAGCTGGAGCAAATCACCGGCAAAAAGTTCGGTGACAAGGAGAATCCCCTGTTGGTCTTCGTTCGTTCCGGCGCCCGCGCTTCCATGCCCGGCATGATGGATACCATCCTGAACCTGGGTCTTAACGAGGAAGTGGTTGAGGTTCTGGCCACCAAGTCCGGTAACCCCCGTTGGGCTTATGACTGCTATCGTCGTTTTATCCAGATGTATTCCGACGTTGTTATGGAAGTCGGCAAGAAGTATTTTGAGGTCCTCATCGACGAGATGAAGGAGCGCAAGGGCGTTACCCAGGACGTGGAGCTCACCGCTGACGATCTGAAGGAGTTGGCTAACCAGTTCAAGGCTGAGTACAAGTCTAAGATCGGCGCCGATTTCCCCTCCGATCCTGTTGAGCAGCTTATGGGCGCTGTTAAGGCTGTGTTCCGCAGCTGGGACAACCCCCGTGCCAACATCTATCGCCGTGAGAACGACATTCCCTATTCCTGGGGTACTGCTGTTAACGTACAGTCTATGGCCTTTGGTAACATGGGCGATGACTGCGGCACCGGCGTTGCCTTCACCCGTGACCCTGCCACCGGCGCTAAGGGCCTGATGGGTGAGTTCCTGACCAATGCTCAGGGCGAGGACGTGGTTGCCGGCGTGCGCACTCCTATGCCTATTTCCGAAATGGCCGATAAGTTCCCCGAGGCCTTTGCCCAGTTTGAGAAGGTTTGCTCCATTCTGGAGGACCACTATCGCGATATGCAGGATATGGAGTTCACCGTTGAAAACGGAAAGCTGTACATGCTGCAGACCCGTAACGGCAAGCGTACTGCTCCTGCTGCGCTGAAGATTGCCTGCGACCTGGTGGACGAGGGTATGATCGATGAGAAGAAGGCTGTTTCCATGATCGATCCCCGTAATTTGGATACTCTGCTGCATCCCCAGTTCGATCCCAAGGCTCTGAAGGCCGCCTCCCCCATCGGCAAGGCTCTGCCTGCTTCTCCCGGCGCTGCTGCCGGTAAGATTGTCTTTACCGCTGAGGATGCCAAGCAATGGGCTGCCCGTGGTGAGAAGGTTGTGCTGGTCCGTCTGGAGACCTCTCCCGAGGATATCGAAGGCATGATGGCTGCTCAGGGCATCCTGACCGTTCGCGGTGGTATGACCTCTCACGCAGCCGTTGTTGCCCGTGGTATGGGCACCTGCTGTGTTTCCGGCTGCACCGAAATCAATATGGACGAGGAGAACAAGGTGTTCACTCTGGGCGGCAAGACCTTCCGCGAGGGTGACGAGCTGTCTCTGGATGGCTCCACCGGTAACATCTATGCCGGCCTGATTACCACAAAGGATGCTGAGATTGCCGGTGAGTTCGGCCGCATCATGGCTTGGGCTGACCAGTACCGTACCCTGAAGGTCCGCACCAATGCCGACTCTCCCCGGGATGCCAGGAAGGCCCGGGAGCTGGGCGCAGAAGGCATCGGCCTGTGCCGTACCGAGCATATGTTCTTCGAGGAAGGCCGTATCGGACCTTTCCGCGAAATGATTTGCTCTGACACCGTAGAGGAGCGCGAGGCTGCTCTGGAGAAGATCCTGCCCATGCAGCAGGCTGACTTCGAGGGCCTGTACGAGGTTATGGAAGGCAACCCCGTTTGCATCCGTTTCCTGGATCCCCCCCTCCACGAGTTCGTTCCCACCACTGAGGAAGACATTGCTGCTCTGGCTGCTACCAAGGGCAAGACGGTTCAGCAGATCAAGGACATCATTGCCAGCCTTCACGAGTTCAACCCCATGATGGGTCACCGTGGCTGCCGTCTGAGCGTCACCTATCCCGAAATCGCTGCTATGCAGACCAAGGCTGTCATCCGCGCAGCCATCGCCGTTGCCAAGCGTCATCCCGAGTGGAACAATGTTCCCGAGATTATGATCCCCCTGGTTGGCGAGGTCAAGGAGCTGAAGTTCGTTAAGGATGTAGTTGTCAAGACTGCTGACGCTGAAATCGCTGCTGCAGGTATCGACCTGAAGTACGAGGTTGGCACCATGATCGAGATTCCCAGAGCATGCTTGACTGCCGATGCTATCGCTCAGGAAGCTGAGTTCTTCTGCTTCGGCACCAACGACCTGACCCAGATGACCTTCGGCTTCTCCCGTGACGACGCAGGTAAGTTCCTGAATGCTTACTACGATGGTAAG
>JAZMZJ010000058.1:0-6658 GCA_045585915.1 Faecousia sp.
TTATAGGGGCGAATAACCGTAACTATTAACCAGCGCATCCAGCTTGCGGCCCTTCTTGCAGTAAGGGCATTCCCGGTAGTCATAGCTTTCATAATCAGGAATATCCTTCAAATCATACACAGAGCGCACCGGATATCCGGCAACTTCATCCACAGCGCGGTAAATAGCGGCAATACCTGCCACCTCACCGCCGTAATAGCCAATGGCTTCAAAGCTCTTCTTAGCGGTAAAACCGGTGGTAACAGAGGCCATAAGCACCAAAACATGCTTGCCGCGAATCATGGGTTGGATGTTATCCCGGAAAATCATTTGAGAATTGGTGTTATATTCCGGCTCAATAACATAAATCGTCTTATGCTGATTGATGGTACGGAAACCGCTTCTGGTCAGCTCTTCAGCAACACAGGCGCCCAGCACAGCCGTGCCGTCCAGACACAAAATAGTATCCACCGGGGTATTGTTTATAAAGTGAGACACCAGCTGGCGGGCAGTTTCCTTCGCCTCGCTCAGACGGGTCTTGGGATATGTAATGTCAATATAATAATTAATGTGGCTGTGATTGGTGGCAAAATGGCCGTGGGCCACACGCAGGGGCACCTTACCCCGGACGATGGGAAGCTGTTTGAGTTCTATCATAGATAACGTCCTCCTTAATATTTGCTGCCGCTGACGCGGCAAAAAAGAAAAGCGTTTTTCATACCCGGCGCAAGCGTTCTTCGCCGGGCAATTCAAAAAACGCTTTTTTTCATTATAACCCGAAAGCTATCTGAATTGCAAGAAAAACTTTTTCGCGGATTGCCCAAAAATTGAATTTCAATCTTGTGCAGTTTGCCGTGAAAGCAGGTCCGCCTCCTGCCGCCTGAACTGCCGGGCTATAATATGACATATCTGCTTCTTAGCCACCAGCTGCCGCACCTGAGGGAAGCTTGCCCACTGCACAGCATCCGTCTCTCCGGGTTGCAGGCAAATCTCTTCAACAGGCGTCTGCCGTTTCAAACAATAAAAATCATAGTGGGTATTGCGGTCCATGCCGGAGGTCAAAAGCTCGAACTCCCCCTCCTCTGCCCGGATTCCGGTTTCTTCAAAAAGCTCCCGGACAATTGCCTGCCGACTGGTCTCCCCTGCCAGGGCTGCACCGCCGGAATTTTCCCAGGTGCCTGCAAAGGACTTGCCGGGAGCCCTGCGGGTCAGCAGCAGGTTTCCCCTGCCGTCATACACCCACACGCACACCACAAGGCCATATTCCCCCACGCCCCACCGGGTGCCACGCAGGTGCAGCCTGCCGGTGCGGTTGCGGTGTTTATCATAAATATCATTATATTCCATGGTACATCGCCTTTGTCCCCGCCTGGGGCGTTTTTTATTCTTCCAGGGTCTTGCCGGTATTACGGTATGCGCTGTCAAGAGGGCTGACACGGTCAGTTTCCTTTTGATAACGCCCCACCACATTGGCTGCCAGTTCCACAGGCAGCAGCGTACCTGCACCGGCTACGCAGCCGCCGGGGCAAGCCATGCCTTCCAGCAGGTAGCCGTTATATTTGCCTGCCTTAGCCAAGGTCATCAGCTTACGGCAATCCCGAAGGCCCTCTGCCCGGGCAGTTTGAATTTCCAAATCAGGATTCTCACTCTTAGCCAGGTCGGCCACTGCCTTGGCAACACCGCCTGCCACTGCAAAGCCGCGGCCGGCAGCTGTGCCTTCGTTCAGGTCGTCCAGCTCCTCAATGGTTTCAAAGTCAATTTCCTTGGCCTCGAACATACCCTGCAGCTCCTCAAAGGTAAGCACAAAGTCCACATCGGAACGAATGTCCTCCCGGATGGCTTCCAGCTTTTTGGCGGCGCAAGGGCCAACGAACACCACCTTGCAGCCGGGGTATTTCTTTTTCATCAGCCGGGCGGTAAACACCATGGGAGTCAGGGTCATGGAGATATTTTTGGCTTCACCGGGAAACAGCTTATAAATCATGGAATGCCATGCAGGGCAGCAGGAAGTTGCCATGTAGTTCTGCTCCTTTGGCACCTTTTCCAAAAAGTCTTTGGCTTCCTCAATGGTGCACATATCTGCGCCCACCGCCACCTCCACAATGCGCTCAAAACCCAGCTTCTTCATTGCGGCAATAAACTTGCCGGGGGTGGAGTGCTTGCCGAACTGACCGATAAAGGCAGGGGCAACAATAGCTACCACCTTCTCCCCTTCCATAATGGAACGGATGACCTGAAAAATCTGACCCTTATCCACAATGGCGCCAAAGGGACAGCTTACCAAACACTGACCGCAGGCCACGCACTTATCCTGATTGATCACCGCCCTGCCCTGCTCATCGGAAACAATGGCATCCATACCGCAGGCAGCCTGGCAGGGCCGTTCCAAATGGACAATGGCATTATACGGACAGGCCTTGGCGCACTTGCCGCAGCGGATGCACTTATCCAAATCGATGTAGGAACGGTTATTGCGGAAGGAAATGGCATCCTTGGGACACACCTTCTGGCAGGAGGCGGCAATGCAGTTTTGGCAATAATTGCTCACCATATACCGATTGGTGGGGCATGCGTGGCAGGCATAAGGAATGATGTTGATCAGGGGCGGCTCATAATATTGCTCCGCCACCGCAGCCGCATCCATACCCTCGGTCATTAAGCTCCGGGTCTGAATGGGACGGATGGAAAGGCCCATGGCAAGTCGCACCCGCTCACCGGCAATAGCCCGTTCCAGGAACACAGATTCTCTGTGCAACGGTCTGTCACCGGGCACAATAATATATGGAAGGTCCTCTGCATTAGAATAGTCGCCGCCGGCATAAGCCATACGGGCAACCTCCGTAAAGACCTTTTTGCGAATATCCGTAATCAGCGAGGGAATGCCTCTCATAGCGTGTCCTCCTTGGGAAAATCAATTACTGTGTGTCATTATAACAAATTCCGCGTCCCTGTTCAAGTGCATTCCGTTGGAAAGTTTTGCGGCAATCAAAATGAATACCCCCTTTCCATCTGGCTGCCCATATGGTATAATAAGCACAAAGGAAGTGATTCCATGAAAAAACTCATGCTTATTATTATGGTCCTAATGCTCTTAACTGCCTGTGGACAAACTGAAAGCAGCAACCGGGAGGCGGTATATATGAACATCACAGCAGAGGAAGCCAAGGAAATTATGGACAGCGAGGAAGGCTATATTATTCTCGATGTGCGGACTCAGGAGGAATATGACGACGGTCACATCCCCGGTGCGATTGTAATCTCCCATGAGGAAATTGCAGAAAAGGCAGAGAAAGTGCTGACGGATAAAAACCAGCTTATTTTGGTCTACTGCCGCAGCGGCAGGCGCAGTAAGATTGCGGCGGAAGCCCTGGTGAAACTGGGCTATACCAATATCCTGGAATTCGGCGGTATCATCGGCTGGCCCTACGAAGTGGAATAAGAAATCGGCCCATGCAAATATTTGCATGGGCCAAGTTGTTTTATAGGATTTAAGCAAAAAGTGAGTAATACCAACGGTTTTCTTGATCTAAAAATCAAACATCCCCTAAAAACTAAATATTTAAATCATCCGCGAAGCGGATACCTTAACTTCTTCACTATTCACTATTACTTATTACTTCAAAGCCCTAAAGGTATTTTTAGTGAAAAGTGAAGAGTGAAGAGGTAATAAGTAAAGCCCCAAAGGCTGTTGCCTTTAGGGCTTTGGTCCAAGTGGCGAGACTCGAACTCGCGGCATCCTGCTCCCAAAGCAGGCGCGCTACCAACTGCGCTACACCTGGGTGACCTATGCTGTATTATACACAATGCTTTGCAAAAATGCAATGAGAAAAATGGGACATTTGGGGCAAACGCAAAATGAGCCTATGTTTCCTCTAACACTTCCAGGTAAAAGCTTACCGGGCGGAAGCCGTCATTGCAGGAAATCATAGCCGAGTGGGGGTTTTTCATCCAGCCGTCATAAAAATTGCCACCGCCGTTTGCCAGCTCCATAACAAATGGCGAAATGCTGTCCCAGGCACTTTGGCAAAAGTCTTTAGGCTTTTCCCCGTCCCTGACAATCCACACCATTCCCTCCCGGACATCGCAAGCGTGCAAAATAGGGTTTTCGTATTTTTCCATCAAATCCTTATAGCAGGCTGTGCGCACTGCCGTGATTTTTACCGTTTTCACAGGAACACCCCTTTCCCTCATACTGCCCCCCCCATTATAAAGCAAGGCCTCAAGAAAGGCAACAAAAAAGAACACTGCTTCGCAGTGTTCTTTTTTGTTTATGTAATTACTTAACGTTGGCGCCGCAAGCGGAGCAGAACTCAGCCTCAGCATCCAGCTTCTTGCCACAGTTGGGGCACTTCTTGGTGCCGGTGGCGATTTCCACATAGAATGCAGCCTGAACCAGACCTGCGAACAGGGGGGACAGAGCATAGTAAGCAACAATAACCACAAAAAGAACCAGGCCGAACAGGAAGCCAATATAGGGGATGGCAGCCAGCAGGCCCAGGACAAGGGCAGCCAAACCAAAGATAATGACATATACAAAGTCAGCCAGCCACATCTGCAGCTTGTAGCCATGGGTTCTCTCAGCGGAAAGCTTGATAGCTTCGGTCACAGGAACCTCAGGCTCGGTAACCAGGATGTAGGGGGTCAGGCGGTACTGATAGGAACGGACGATGGCGAAGATGGGACCAACAATGGGAATCAGGCCCCACAGGAAGATCCACAGAGCCATCCATGCCATGCCCAGGACAACGCGCTTGATGGTCTGCCAGTTCTTGAAGCAGGAGAACATATCAACGACCTTCACATCCATACCGCGGTAGCCGGCCAGATAGATCATGGTCATAGAAACGCTCATCAGCAAAGAAACTGCCAAGCCGAGACCGGGAATTGCCGCGCCGCACAGAGCAGTCAGCACGCCGGTCAGCACGATGGACAGCAGAGAAATACCCCACAGCTTCAGCGGCTTCTTCATCAGAACCGCAAAAGCGCGTCCGTAAATTTTCATTAACATAGAAATTACTCCCTTCTTTTAGCGGTTAGTCCGCTTATAGATATATTCTAATACCAAACACTTTATTTGTCAAGATATGTCAGGGGTAACAACTGCTTCCATTTATCGTTAAACAAGGCCCATAGCCATCTCCACCAGCAGCAGCGCAAGCTCGCCAAACATGCCATTTTGAGTTAGGGATTCATTGTTCTTCCATCGGTTTTCCGCAGCAGCGAGGAATGACATCACCGGCCTGCAAGTGCAGCACCTTATGGCAGATGGGACAATAAACATCACATTCTTTTTCTGCCCGTTTCACAAGGGAAGCAAAGGGATTATTTTCCATTTTTCAAGCTCCTTATTTTAACCTTTGTTTTATCATACCACAGCTCCAAAGTCCGGTCAAGGCAAGCTGCTCATCCATTTTTTGGTGGATTATGGCGCAATACTATGCTATAATAAACCCAACAATCATCAAGGAGGCCATTATGGAGCTTCGTTACGGAATTTTAAGCACCTCGTCCATCGCACCCCGGTTTATCGCCGGTGTACGGGAAAGCGGTAAGGGCAAGATCGTGGCCCTATCCTCCCGCGCCTTGGAAAAGGCCAAAGAAAAAGCTGCCCTTTGGAATATTCCCACTGCCTACGGCTCTCACGAGGAATTGTTGCAGGATGAAAATGTAAGTATCGTTTATATTTCCAATGTAAACACCGCCCACTATGTGTGGGCAAAAGCTGCTCTGCTTGCAGGCAAGCACGTGATCTGCGAAAAACCCTGCACCACCACAACGGAGCAAACCGCTGAACTGTACGACTTGGCGCAAAAGCAAGGTCTGTTCTTTATGGAAGCGCAAAAAATGTTGTTTTTGCCTGCAGTTTTGGAAGCCAAAAAGCAGCTTATAAATTTAGGTAAGATCACAATGGTGGAGCTTAGCCACAGCTTCCCCAGCAGCTACAACGGCTGGATGTTCGATAAGGCCGCCGGCGGCGGCCCGCTCTTAAGCAGCGGTATTTACGCGACCGAGCTGCTTATATGGCTCTTCGGTGATATAAAAGCCATCCAGGGCACAGCCTCCAAGGATGAAAACGGTGTGGAATGGCAATATATCCTCACCGGGGAAACGGAAACCGGCGTATTATTCTCAGCCAAGAACTCTACCCGTGCCGTACTGGATAACACCTGCCGCATCTTTGGCGAAAAAGGCTATTTAGAACTCCCTAACTATTGGAAGGCCCAAAAGCTTTGCATCCACGCAGACGGGCAAACCCAGGTTTTGGAATTTCCCTGTGAATATGAGCTTGCGTTCGAAGCCGCCCATATTGCACAATGTCTGGAACAGGGATTGCTAAATAGCCCGGTCATCACCAAAGCGCTGTCCTGCACCGGCATCCGAGCTTTGGAAATAGTGAAAAGCCACTGGTAAGCCCTTGAAATCCCGACGAAAAATGCGTATAATAGGTATAACAATTTCCATTGGAGGAAAATGAAATGAAAAAGCTCATTGCCCTTATGCTGGCTGTGTGTCTGCTTACCGGTTTGCTGGCAAGCTGCGCCCCGGCCAGTGAGCCCACCGAAGCGCCTACTGAAGCGCCTACCGAAGCGCCTACTGAAGCGCCTACCGAAGCGCCTACCGAAGCGCCTACCGATCCCCCCACACATCCCCCCACCAAACCTCCCCCCCATCCCCCCCC
>JAZMZJ010000059.1:0-22708 GCA_045585915.1 Faecousia sp.
CAATATTGCGGAAAATCCCTTGACAATACCAATGGGTATTCCCTTCGGAATTTTTCTTATCTTGCCGAAAAACAGCTCTGTCAAAACTGCACAGCACCCCACAGCAAGGAGTTTTGCTTTGGATTTTTGTGCAGATGACGCCGCCTTGCCGACGCAAGGCAAGGAAGATAAAGAAAAATACAAACAAAAGAGCTGCTGTGGGGCTGTCGGAGTTCGATTCCCCTCAGCTTAACCATTGATAAGAGGGATATTATGAATAAGATTTACATACCGCAAGGGTATAAGCCTGTTTTGGATGCTTATGATACCCAGCGCGCAATTGCCTATATCAAGCAAACATTTCAGGACGAATTTTCCGGCGCTCTGAACTTAAAGCGGGTTTCTGCTCCGCTGTTTGTTACAGAGGAATCGGGCCTGAATGATAACCTGAACGGCTATGAGCGCCCGGTTAGCTTTGATGTGCCTGCAGTTGGCGAGTCGGTGCAGGTGGTGCATTCTCTTGCCAAGTGGAAGCGCCTTGCCCTGAAGCGCTATCATTTCAGTATCGGCAACGGCCTTTATACGGATATGAACGCCATTCGCCGGGACGAGGAATTGGATAATATCCACTCTATTTATGTTGACCAATGGGACTGGGAAAAGATAATCACCCGGGAAAACCGGAATCTGGATTACCTGAAGCTTATTGTGCGAGCCATTGTTGGCGCGATCTGCAATACCAATGACCGACTGCATGTTCGCTTTCCTCAGCTGCGTGTGGATCTGAGCAGAGAGGTTGCCTTTGTTACCACCCAGGAGCTGGAGGATATGTACCCGGACCTTACCGGTTCTGAACGGGAAAAAGCCTATGTAAAAGAGCACCGTACTGCCTGCATTATGCAAATTGGCGGTAAGCTGCGTTCCGGTAAGTCCCATGACGGCAGAGCGCCCGACTATGATGACTGGCAGCTTAACTGTGATATTTTCTTCTGGAACGATGTTTTGGACAGAGCACTGGAGATTTCCTCTATGGGCATCCGTGTGGATGCCGAGGCACTGGAGCGTCAACTGAAGCTATCCGGCTGCGAAAATCGCAGAAACCTGCCCTTTCACCAGATGTTGCTTAACGATGAATTGCCTCTGACCATTGGCGGCGGTATTGGACAATCCCGCTTGAGTATGCTGATGATGGGCTGCGCCCATATCGGTGAGGTGCAATCCAGCATTTGGGATGAGCAAACCGTTGCCGCCTGCGAAAAGGCAGGCATACCGCTACTGTAACAGAAAACCGGCTGCAGTGTACTGCAACCGGTTTTTATTATAAAAAGACATGGGATATGAGCATAACACAAAAGCCGGCCAGAAGAGCGTAGGTTGCGCCTCGCTGAGAGCCGTGGGCGTGGGTCTCGGGAATCATTTCGTCACTGATGACATATAGCATTGTTCCACCTGCAAATGCCAGGGAAAAGGGGAGAATGGCAGAAGCAAGGCTGACGGCAAAGTATCCCACCAAAGTGCCGATCACCTCTACAACGCCCGTGCAGGCCGCCAAAAGAAAGGTGCGCTTGGGGCTGATGCCAACAGCAAGCATGGGCCCGATAATCACCATACCTTCAGGTATGTTCTGCAGAGCGATGCCGCCTGCGATGAACAGTGCGGCGGAGCTGTCATCTGTGCCAAAGCTAACGCCTGCGGCAATGCCCTCAGGCAGATTGTGGATTGCGATAGCAGTGATGAATAGAAGCACCTTGCTGATGTTTTGGCTGTTGGGGTGAGTTTCACCGTCAGAACCGGCCAGCTTGTGCATATGCGGAACCAGCTTATCCAGAGCATTGAGCATAATGGCGCCTGCAAAGATGCCGGCAATGGTAATCCAAATGCCATGCTCTCCGCCATATTCCAGTGAGGGAAGCACTAAGCCCAGCACTGCGGCTGCCAGCATAATGCCTGCGGCAAAAGCAAGGACGATATCGCTGAATCTGTGTGAAATTTTCTTAAATGCGAAGCCGATGATGGCGCCAAACAAGGTAGCACCACCAACGCCCAATGCTGTGAGCAGAACAATTTCCATAATCGTAAATCCTTTACTTTAGGATTAATGTTTCGCCGGCTTTGACGCAGTATGGCTCTTTGTTCACTTCCACCCATACATCGATTGCAGTGGGGTTGGTGATAATGGATTCGTCCACACTGACCTGCAGCTGGTTGTAGGCAGAAACATAGTCATATATTTCTATGTTGGTGGCATACCAAATGTGCTCATGGCCGGAAACGTACGCAGCGAACTTTTCCATTACGTCCCAGTTATTGTCGTTGTCAAATTCATAGCTGTGACCCCAGACATAGAACATCTCGGCAAATACGTGCTTGGGTGTTACATTTACAAACTGCTCAGCAAGCTCCATCAGCCGGGCATCCTTGTGGTGGCAGGTGGGATGCAGCTCCAACCAGTTCTCGGGCAGGATGAATCTGTAGGTGCTGTGGGTTGTTCTGGCGTAAACAATGCCGCATTGCTTTAGGATATCCATCACATTTTGATTATAGTTGCCATAGGCGTATGCTGCACCGCGTGTGACTACGCCGTAATCGTTTTCAATGGCTTTTCGGTCGTTCAGAATTTCCTGAATCAGTGCCACTGAGCTGATTTTGGCAGGCCAAAGGTGCTTGTAGCCATGAACTGCAACCTCGTGGCCGCTATCTTTGTAAAGAGCCTGGGCCTGGGATAATGTCAGATACTTATTTTCCCGGCTGTCGTCCTCTGCATAAAGACCGGAGCTGATATTAAAGGTGGCTTTTAGCCCATAACGATTAAAAATTTCTACCAGCCTTGTGTCGGCACAGCGGCCATCATCATAGCTGAAGGTAAGAACCTTGGTCTTACCGTCTTTAAGGAGCATTTTCATAGAAATCACCTTTTTACTTCGTTCTTGCTCTAAGTTTTACAGCCCATATGTAAAGTCTGTAGTGAATAGCGGCAAGCACAGAGCTTGTTCGCATCACAGGCGCAAGGCATTTAAGGCTCTTCAGGCTTAGATGCTTTTGCACATCCTTTTGCATTTGCCGGGCATACATTTTTTGCGCCTGACGGTTGTCCAGCACTCTGCGGATCAGGGAAAGGGCGCAGGATATGGTACGCGCGTCCACAGCAGGGCCCAATTCTTTTTCTGCTCCGTGCTTGCGCACCACCTCTTTCATACAAGTGCAGGCATCCATCAATGTCAAATTCTCCTTGTGGAAGGCGACCCGTGAGCTGCTTGCGGGGTGATCTACATAATAGTAGAGGGGTTTGCGCGTGAAGCAAATGCGGTCTGCACGAAGGAGCGCGTCGATTACAAAGACCACATCCTCTGCAAAATGTACATCTTCCCGGAAACGAATGTCTTCTACCGTCTTTCGCTTGAAAAGGGGACTACAGCAGGATCCGGCATAATATTTGCATACGATGGCGTTGCGTGCGCCCTCTAATCTGGAGAAGCTAAGCAACTCATAGTCCTTATCTTCCGGCGGAGTAAAGGGTTCGTTTTCTTTTACAAGCTGGAATTCGCAGATCGAGACATCGGAGCCCGTTTTTACGGCATTGTTGTAGCGGTCCTCTAAAAAGGTGGGCGCTACGGCGTCATCGCTGTCCACAAAGGCGATGTATTCGCCTTTTGCGTTGTCAAGGCCTAAGTTACGGGCGGAGGAGGCACCGCCGTTTTCCTTGTGGATAACGCGGATGCGGCTATCTTTGGCGGCGTATTCATTGCACAATTGCCCGGAGTTATCCGGGGAGCCGTCATTGACGAGTATAATCTCGATGTTTGAATAAGTCTGGGCAAACAGAGAGTCTAAACAGGCAGACAGATATTTCTCGGCCTTATATACAGGTACGATTATAGAAATCAGAGGATATTTCGTTTCCATTATAGATACCTCCCATAAGTTTTAGCCTATTATATAAGATATCAAACGCCAAAACGAGGCCTTATTGTTCTTTTGTCTGACCAAGCTTGACAACAAGAGCACCGTCTATGATTTGAATGCTGCCTTGCTGGGGGAAAACGGGCATATCCAAAACAGCTTGATTTTCTAAAAAGTCCTCAAAATTATCGGCAACCAGGATTTTGTAATGGAGCTTATAGGCGAAATAGCTGTCATAGTAGTCCGGCTTTGCAGCGCCAAGGACATAGTGATAGCTAGCGCCAATGAGCGCTCCCGGCGTTTCAAAGCCTTCCATATTATCAGAAAGGTAATCCGGCTGCCCAATAAATACGACCGGGGTTTCGGTCCTGTTGTAGCCTTCGGTGGTATCCATCCGGTCGATGACACGGGTGAAATACGCCAATGTAGCATCCTGCTCCAGGTCCTTTTTCACATAGACTTGGTTTGCTAAAACAATGTTGCCCAGAAGCATTATGCACAGCAGCAGGGTGCATAGCTGCTTTCCGTACTTGCCAATGCGGGATATAATGGTATTTTCCTTTGGTATAAGGGTGTTTGCGTTATACAAAACCAGCAGCACAAACAGGTATACCAGCCAAACAGCAAAATGCATCAGGTCATGACTCATGCCGTTTGCCAAAACTTTTGATATGTTCATACCCATGGGCAGCAGTGCAATCAAAACCAGGGTTAAAAGCTTTTCCTTTATGCCAATTTCCTTGCGGAATATTTTGGCAAGGATTATCACACCGGCGGTCAGGATGCACAGAGTGCTGATTGCCGCAGTTGCAAAGGCAGGCAGGGAAGATGGAGCAAAAAGGATGTATTTCACTGTAAATAAGTAGGTACGCGCAGTATCCAATATCAGCTTTACAAATTCCAGAGAAAGCATTTTTTCCAGGGAATTGTAGGTGTCAACTGCATCCAAATTGCTTAAATAGAGCACTCCCTTGTAGGCGGTATAGTAAGCTGCGCCGGCAATAGCCAGCATCAGAATCGCCCGCAGGCCTTTTATAAATACGCTCTTAAAATCTGCATGGTTTAATAGCTGCAGAATCAGGATTATAAGAATCAGGGTTATGGTGACAGAAATATAGCTTTGATACAGCGCAAAAACTGCAAAAGCAAGGACTGCGCCAAGCAGATGCCCCCATTTGTAGCGTTGCCATAAATATACGGATAATACCGCCAACAACAATGCCAGCATATTCGCATCCAGGTCGATAATATAGGTGGCAGTAGTCGCAGCTACGGTAACATTGGTGACAAAGATGCCGGCTATCAAAGCGGTGAGCGTTTTGCTCCTGACATCAAAAATCTTGGTTGTGACAAAAACAGCCAGGGATGTCCAAAGCAGGGAAATGAGTCCTATCAGCCAGGGCAAAGTCAGGTCGCCGCGGGTGAAAAGCCGGTAAACAGGAACCAGGAATCTTCCAAGCAGAATTTTCCAAGGATATATTGCTGCCCGTTAAATTCATTCAGGCTGTCATTGGAAAAGGCATCCTGAAAATACATATAGGCGCGGGCTGCCAAGCCAAATAAAAAGGTTACTGTCAGGCAATATAAAAGTCTTTTCTTGTTTGCATAAAGTCTTTGCTTTATGCCATCGCAAAGTCTATTCATCGTCTATGGATCAACCCTTCTGCTTTTCGATATTTGCTTCGCTGATAACATATATGGGTCTTGCCTTGGTTTCCAGATATGTCTTTGCCAGATACTGACCTACAATGCCGATGCAGAACATCTGAATGCCACTTAGTAAAAAGATGATGCACACCAAGGAGGGCCAACCGGAGGTGGGATCGCCAAAGATCAGGGTTTTGACAAAGATAAATACCAGCATAATAAGAGCGATGATGCAGCACAAAATGCCGCACAGAGAGGAAACCACCAAGGGGGTGGTGGAGAATGCAACAATACCCTGTATGGCATAGATGAACAGCTTCCAAAAACTCCATTTTGTTTCGCCTGCAGCCCGTTCAATGTTTTCGTATTCCAGCCATTTTTTCTTAAATCCGATCCAGCCGAAAATACCCTTGGAAAAGCGGTTGTATTCCTTCATGGAAAGCACCGCATCCACAACTTTTCGGGACATCATTTGGAAATCACGGGCAACGTCAACAATATGGGAATCGGACATTTTGTTGATCAGTCTGTAAAATGCTCTTGCAAAGAAGGAACGGATAGGCGGCTCACCTTTGCGGTCTACCCGTCTGGAGCCAACGCAGTCAAAACCCTCATTTTCAATGGCGTTAAGCATTTCCGGCAGCAGGGCAGGGGGGTCCTGCAGGTCGGCATCCATAATCACCACATAGTCACCGGTGGCATTTTCAAGACCTGCATACATAGCTGCCTCTTTGCCAAAGTTACGGGAAAGAGAAATGTATTTCACTTCCTTGTGGTTCTTGGCCAGCTGCTTGATAATAGAAAGGGTATCATCCCGGGAGCCGTCATCAACAAACACGATCTCCGGAATAACAGCCATATCCTGTAATTGCTTGGCGAGGGTATTATAGAAAATGGGCAAAACCTGCGCTTCGTTATAGCAAGGCGTAACGATTGAAAGTTTTTTCATTTCCAGTCTCCCATTAACATAGATTTTAAGTATTATACCACAGTGAAAAACGGTTTTCAACAAAATTTCCTTTGTTGTCTGTGATCCAGTGTCTTCCCATAAAAATAAGAGCCACCGGATGGTGGCTAACGGAAATTAGCTAATGGCCTTATGTCCGCATCCATACTGGATGTGTCCAAAGGCCATGGATTCTCCCACGGGCTAAAAATTGCTCGCCAGCTCTCAATTTTTGCACCGGTGTGCCACCGGCGCCGCCCTTTCGAATCCCAATTCCGCCATAAAAATAAGAGCCACCAGATGGTGGCTCTTATTTTTATGGCGGAGACGGTGGGATTCGAACCCACGTGCGGTTGCCCGCAAACTGATTTCGAGTCAGCCCCGTTATGACCACTTCGATACGTCTCCAAATGCCTGGCCTATTATATCAGTACCGGGCAGAAAAATCAAGCAGATGGTAAAAATAGTTGCTGCACAGCAAAATAAAAGACACCAACATGGTTGGTGCCTTTTATGTATCAGGAATTTTCTGCTACCAATGCTTCAATGTTTTGACCCTTATCAGATGCCCAGGTATCGGTGTTGAAGGAGTTGGCAGAGCCGTAACCGCTATAGTTATTCGGAGTAGCGGTACCCTTGGTCAGGGGCACAAGATCTGTCCACTGGCTGGCGCCGGGCAGCTTAGTGAATACCGCAGCGTACACCACCACCGATCTGTTGCCGGAGCTTAAGTTTTCGGCGGTGATGTAGAGGGTCATTTCCACGCCGTCCACTGTATAGTCACGACCCCAGTTGGTATAGGTGTAGCTATCACCGGTTGCGGTGTTGCCATCCAGGTTTTCACGCTTAATCATCATAGTGATGGGCTCGGCCTTGCCGTCACCATCCAGGTCCATAGACATAAATTCGCTGCCAAACAGAGAGTTGACCAGCCCGGAGTCACCGCTGGAGGATCCTGCCACATTACCAATATAAGTAACTGCGGATGCCTTGTTGAGGCCGGAACGGTTGTTCATTCCGTTTTCCAGAGACTGGTAGGAGCCATCGAAGACCTTGTTATTCAGGATATCACGGAAACGGTCCACAGCGGTTTGCGCCACGATGGTGCTGATGGAATCTTTGTCCACAACAAACTTAAAGTGCAGCTGGGAAAGCACCTGCCTATCCGAGGGCACACTGCCGCTGTAGGAATAGGTAACATACAGGGTGGTAGAAGTTTTGGCAGGCACAGCATCTTTTTGAGCAATGCCGGTGACCTCATATTGGATGTTGCTATTATCAAAAGACACCGATTCGGTTTTGTCGTAATAATAGGTAACATCGGTGTTGTTGTAAAAGCTGACAGCCAATGTAACAGAGGAGCCTGCTGTGCTATTAAGAGTAATATCACCCAGAATATCCACATCGCCCACTTCGCTGACAGCTACATTCTCGTAGCTGCCGCTTTGCACTTTGACCGTAGTGATATAAAATGTGCCATACTTAAATTCACCCAGATTAAGGGGAACATCCATATACTTGGAGTCAGGGCCCTGGGAGGCATATTGCCAGGTAGCAAATGCACCGCCAACCGTAATCAGCAGAAAAAAGCACAAAACCAGACTAAAAAGCCGCAATGCCGTTCTGCTCATATTATGCCTCCTCTTTGCCGGGGGCGATCTGGGCGTAGCGGCTTTCCCGTTCCTTCTTCAGATGGCCGTCCAGTACAGGTGCAGCAATCACTGCGATCAGCACCAGCAGCATACACATAACGCCGGCAGGGGATTGCATAAACAGAATGAAGCTGCCAACAAAGGGAATCTTGCTATCCCGGTAAATTGCGATCATTTGTTCATAGAAAACGGGGTAGCGGTCAGGCGATTCCACAGCATCACCCTGCAGCAGGAAATAACGCTTGTCCGGGTGATCTTCGTTGGGTTCTTCAATGGCTACGATCCGGTGTACTACCAGAATATCATCCATCTTATACACAACGATATCATAAAGCTGCAGATCCTCCTCTGCGGGAAGCTTTTCCGTGCGGATCAGGTCAAAGGCCTGAATCTGATTGTTTATGGAATTGTCAAATAAATATTGATTCTTCTCATTTCTGGAAGCCATGGAACCGGTGGTGACGACCCGGTATACCGGCATATCGCCAACGGCTGCGTCCTTGCTGAAAGCCACGCTCACCGAGCATATAAATGCTACCAAAAGTATAGCGCATACGATAGTGCTGAAGGCCAACTCCAGAAATTTGACAAATCTGTTTGGTTTTTTGCATGTACTTTTTTCCCTGATGATCATTTCATCCTCTGCACCTGTGCGTATGAGCCTTACGGAAAGCTTTGTGATGATCCAAAGGCATATAACAGAAAGGGTGGTCAGCAGGATAAAGACGATCAGACATAGGAAAAAGACATAGATCTCATATTGTGTCATGACTATCCAACCGTTTCGTTATAGCGATATACGGCAAGGGGCAGGCCCCTTGCCGTACAGCTGTGTATTTTATCTATCAGGTAGTGAAGTTAAAATCGGTAATGCGAACGATCACGTTGCCGGTCAGTGCCTCGCGGAAAGCATCGTGTTCAGCCTTGGTATCCAGCACAAAGGTCTGAGTGAGCCAGATCTGTTGACACAGAGCGGCTTCGTCCATTGTGTAGATGAAGCTGCCGTCAGGCTGCTTGGACCAGGCGACATTGGGGCTGAAATTGCCATCGGACTTATTGGCAAAATCAAGAATGTCTACAGGTGTGCCATTAGGATCGTAGTTGCCATCGGCATCCATCTTGTACCGCATTTCAGTGGTGGTGCCAAAGTACAGCTCGGAGGGAACAGCATTGTCCTTGATATTCTGGTCAGCAAAGCTGGCGGGAATGAAGGTGACCTTCAGGTAAATCGGCTGACCGTCGTTGGCTGCGAATACCAGCTCGGCTTCATGATCGTCATTCTTCTGATCGATAGACATAACCAGATTGCTTTCCACGACGTACTGACCGTTGGAGCCGGACAGAACAGCGTCAGTGATGGTGATCTTGGCTTCGGCATAAGCATCGGCAATGTCGTTGGTACCTGCGTAGGACCAGGTGGCGTATACGCCGGTAACGGTAACCAGGACCAGCAGAGCGAGAAGTAAACTAAGCTTTTTCATAGTAAACACTCCTTATGTAATTGGAATGATACTATTTTAACTCTTATTTTTGTAAAGTCAATACCCTGTGGCAGCTTAATAGAAAAAATATTTATAAAATAGGGGGTAGGCGTTTAAAAATTGTTGCAGGGTAACTCGGCTTGCGCTGCCTGGGTCGTGAATCCGAAAGCTGCCGGCATTCAGGCTGCCACCGCTAAAACCGGTGATAACCACCCAGTGCTGCTTGCCAGCTGCTGTCTTGGCACCCAAAAGCACCGGCTTACCGGATTTTAACAGGGCATAAATCTTTTCCAGGTATCCGTCTTTTTGGGTAGTTACCTGATAGTGACTGGGCCAATATACGCTGCCGCCGGAGGTATAGCGCAGCTTCTTTGCCATTGCATCCGGGTAGATAGTAGTGTTTGTTCGGTAGGATTCCATCATAGCAATTGCGGTGGTGGCGCAGCCAATTTGGGCAAAGGTCTTGCCCGATGTACCGATCGGTTTGCTTGCCCAGCGACTGTCATATTGCTTAAAGCTTGGCACATCCAGGGTAATGGCAGCATATGTACTGCCGGAAGACAGATACGTAGCGCTGACATATCCGGTCTTTGTGCCGTGATATAATATCCTGCTCCAGCCGCTTACCGTGTTCAGCACGATCACCACATCGCCGCCATTGAGCACGCCCTGAATGCTGTGGGTTGTGCCCCGGCCGGTGCGGATATTCAATAAGGATGCACCGGTCACCCTGGCTGGCGCTCCTTCGATTGGCGTTATGTAATTTGCGTGGCAATAGCCGTATTTTCCTTGGCCGTATTCCACACGCCACCAATTACCCTCCCGGGAAATGAGGGTGATATGGCTTCCTTTTTTTAAGGTTGCGATCACCGATGAAGCGGTAGAAGCGGCAGCGCGTACATTGAGGGCGCTTGTCGATGTGGTGACTGCGCCGGCATAGCTTGCCATAGTTGCTGCCTGCACCCTGGGTGGGGAAGGCATCAGAAGCGAAAGGATTAAAATTAATGTAAAAATTCGTATTTTGATACAATTCACCTTCTTTTTGTAGTTTTACGAGGGGAATTGTACCACAAAGTCGAAATATTGAGAATAGGCCAAATAATGGTAAAGCCGCAGGTTAATCCTGCGGCTTCAGTTTGGCTATGATTTTATCGTAGTTTTCTTTTCGGTGGGGGTACAGGCAGCTGGAGCAATCCTTGATGCCGTCTTGCGTGTATGTAAAGCTGCCGCCGCATTTGTCCCCCAGGGAGTAAAGAGGGCAGTAACAAAAGATGCAGCTGAATTTATCCGGGTCAGCACCCTTGTGACAGGGAAAATATTCACAGGCGGTGTGCTGAAAAAATTTATAATTGTCCATAGATGTCTCCTGATATATGTGATATCATTGTCAAAAAGCCCTCTTTGGATGCCTTGCATCAAAATTCGTTCCAGGGGTAACACCCGGGAGGCGGCTGGATGAATTCCATTTTTTCTGCCGTTGCAGGGTGGATAAATGCCAGCCTGTATGACCACAGGGCGATTTCACAGGTGTCTTCCAAAACCGCGTATTTTCGCTCGCCCACTAAAGGCAGCCCACGGCTGGAAAATTGGGCGCGAATTTGATGGGTGCGGCCTGTGATGAGGTTAATACGCAGGCGGCTTAGGGCATCGGTTTTTCCGGTTACCCGATATTGCAGTATGGCCTCCTGAACGCCCTTTCCCGGCTCGTGTACCACATAGGTCTTGCGTTCTTGCTTGTTACGAAGCAAGAGATCTGTCAGAGTGCCCTCCGTATCAGTCGGGTGGCCGTGCACCACCGCCAGATATTCTTTTTCGAATTGGTTATCCCGGATTTGCCGGGAAAGCTCCGCCGCAGCCTGCCCATTTCGGGCCAAGACCATCAACCCGGAAACCACCCTGTCAAGGCGGTGGACGGTGCGAACATCCGCTTTTTCGTCACCAAGAGCCTGCCGCACCAGATCCGGCATACCGCCGGGCTCATCGGTGGAGAGCACTCGTGGCGGCTTTATGCAAACCACAATGGAACCATCCTGATAAATTATATCCATAATGCCCTCCTGTTTTTTCTTATCTTACCAAAATTATATATGGATTGCAAGTGAAGAAAAATATGGTATAATATATTTATAAAAAGAAAAGGAGATGGGTTGTTATGAAAAAACTGCTGTCACTGCTATTGGCGATTATGATGGTGCTGAGCCTGCTCTCCGGCTGCGTGAACTTGCTGCCGCTGCTTAACCGGCTCACAGGTTCTGCAGTCACCGATCCTACCCAGTTTTCTGAGCCGGAGGTCACGGACCCTACCGATCCCCCTGCGCCTGAAAAGCCTGTGGCCACCACTGAGGTTGAGGGCTATGAGAAGTATTTGGACTACACGCTCAATCAGAAGGATGTGGATGCCTTCTATGCCGGCCTTGAGGCCCTGGAGGATGCCCTGCTTAATGGCGATGACTGGGATGTGGCTGAGAAGTTGGAAGAAGACCTTGACGAAATCGCTATGTTTATGAATGGCCAGCAGGGCGTGGCTTATATCCTTATGTGCCTTAACGGCGAAGATGAAACCTATAGTGACTACTATACTGAAAGCACCGAAATTCTGGCAGATACCATTGCTGACTATATTGAGATGGAACGGGAGTTCTATCATTCCGATTCTTCACTGAAGGAGCAGTATTTTGCCGATTGGACTGAGGCGGAAATTCAGCAAATGCTCAGCTATACCGGTGAGGTTGCCGAGCTTGAAAAGCGCAATGCCCAAATTCTGGTGGAGTACCGCGGGCTGGACGAAGAGACTATGCCCACCGAAATGATTCCCCTTTACCGGGAATTGGTGCTTAATAATAACCGCATTGCGGTGCTCAACGGCTATGAGGATTATTATGATTATGCCTATGCCGTGACTTATAGCCGGGACTATGACCCCCAGCAGGTGCAGGTGATGCGTCAGTATGTCAAGGACTATTTGGTGCCTTCTTTTTTCAATATAGCTTCCATTACGCTGGATAAAATCAATAATCTTAGCAACACTCAGATCCGCTTGATTAACAACCTGCTGTATGAAAAGCCCTTTGACGAAATGGGCGTTAACTATGTAGATATGTATCTGGCAAGCCTGCCTGACTCTGCCGGTGACGGTATGCAGGCTTTGTTCCGGGAAAACCGGGCTGTGTTTGGCGACACGCAGGAGGCTCACAGCAGCGCCTTCACCACCCAGGTAAACGATGGCCTTATGTGTTATTTTGGGCCGAGCTATCAGGTGAGTATGACCGCTGTTCACGAGCTGGGCCACTTTTATGCCATCAATTCCTTCCTGAAGGTCAATGATAATATGGGTGAACTTTCCTTTGACCTGGCAGAGGTTCATTCCCAGGCCAACGAATGGCTTTTCACCGGCTTCCTGGAGGGCATTCTGGACAAATCGGTGTATGATACCCTGGTCTATTATAAGATTTATGAGAACCTGGCAGGTATTATCATTCAGATGTGTATCGATGAATTCGAGGAACGGGTGTATAATCACCCGGATGTGGCAAGTCTCACAGAGGAAGATTTCGATGACATTATGGATGATGTTTGCAAGGAGTATGGCGGTGTGAACTTTGTGCAGGGCATCACCGACATCCATTGGTACTGGCGGATGGTAACCCTGGAAAATCCTTGCTACTATGTCAGCTATGCAGTTTCCTGCATTGCGGCCTTGGATGTATATTTCCGTCAGGCGGAAGATTATGACGGCACAGTGCAGATTTACTGCGACCTGATTGATAATGTAACATCTGACGGCGGCTTCCTGAGCAACTTGGAACGGGTGGGTCTGAACGGGCCCTTTGAAACGGGTGTTTATGAGGAAATTGCCCAGCTTGCAGGCAACGGATAATGTGTTGAAAAAACGAAAAATAATGTTTGACAAATGGGTTAAATGACTATATAATAGTCAAGCACGATTACGAGGAGGGGGATACTATGCTGTTAGGACTCTCTAAAATTATGGATAGTCCCGGTGCATCGCTTTCCTTTTCCGTAAGTGCAGATCTGAGCGATCTTCTGTATGGCAACAGCTATCCGGTTTCAGAGCCTGTTCTTGCCAGTGGCACGGTGCGCAATACCGCCGGCGTGCTGGTTATGAAAGGCCAGCTCACTACCTGCCTGCACGGCGTGTGTGACCGGTGCGCAAGCGAGTTCCACCAAAATGTGGAGATTCCCATGGATGTGGTGCTTGTCCGTGAGCTTGCCAACGAAGACAACGAGGATGAATGGGTGTTTCCTCTTACGGAGGACAGCGCAGACCTGGATGAGATTATTCGCACCGTATTTGTGCTGAATATGGATTCCAAGCTTCTGTGTAAGCCCGATTGCAAGGGTTTGTGCTGCCGCTGCGGCAAGAACCTGAATGATGGGCCCTGCGATTGCCAGAAAGAGTTGGACCCGCGTTTTGCTGCTTTACGGCAGCTTCTCGATAAGTAATCTCAATGAATGCTGTCAAAGCAGTTTGACCAAGGAGGTGTCAACCATGGCTGTTCCTAAGTGTAAAGTGTCCAGCGCCCGTCGCGATAAGCGCCGTGGCTCCAACTGGAAGCTGTCTGCCCCCAGTGTGGCAGTTTGCTCCAAGTGTGGCGAGCCCGTCATGCCCCACAGAGCTTGCAAGGCTTGCGGTAACTACAATGGCCGTCAGGTTACGAGTGCCAAGGCTGACTAAGGCAAGGAAAAGCGAAAGCAAGAGGAAGGCGCAAGCCTTCCTCTTTTCCTTTTTCCGGGGAAGCTTTTGCTTCCCCTGGAAAAAGAAATGGCCGGTTCTATGCTGCAAACCGTGAATGGGATGTAAAAGATGTATGAACTGGCATAATTTTCATTGATTTGCCAAAGAATTTATGTAATAATAGGCGATAGTAAAAGGCAGGCTGTTGCGACAGGCAGCCTGCAGTTTGTAAGGGATTAAGCAAGTAAGGAGGCGTTTTTATGGCTAAGCCTTTGGTAGCCATCGTTGGCAGACCCAATGTTGGCAAATCCATGCTTTTTAATAAGCTCACCGGTCACCGCACTTCCATTGTGGAGGATACCCCCGGCGTAACCCGTGACCGTATTTACGGCGATTGCGAGTGGTGCGGCAGAAACTTCTCCCTGGTGGATACCGGCGGTATTGAGCCGGGTACGGACAGCGATATGCTGAAGTTTATGCGCCGACAGGCGGAAATCGGCATTGAGCTTGCCGATTGTATTGTTATGGTTGTGGATGTGCGCTCCGGTGTCACCGCAGCCGACCAGGATGTGGCAACCATGCTGCGCAAGTGCGGCAAGCCCGTTGCCCTGGCGGTGAATAAGTGCGATTCCATCGGCCCTGTGAACCCGGATGTATATGAATTCTATGGCCTTGGCATCGGCGACTTGTTTGAGGTGTCTGCCGTTCACGGCCACGGCACAGGCGACCTGCTGGATTGGTGCCTGGAGCAGTTTCCGGATACCCAGGATGAGGAAGAGCAGAGCGATATTATTAAGGTCGCCATTGTGGGCAAGCCCAATGTGGGCAAGTCCAGCCTCCTAAACCGCATTTTGGGCGAGGAACGGGTAATTGTCAGCAACATTGCCGGCACCACCCGGGATGCCATCGACTCTGATTTTGAAAATGAAACCGGCAAATATTGCTTTATCGATACTGCCGGTATGCGTCGTAAGAGCAAGGTGGATGACCTCATTGAAAAATATTCCAATATGCGCACCATCAATGCCATTGAACGCTCAGATGTATGTCTGATTCTTGTGGATGCCAATGACGGTGTCACCGAGCAGGATACCAAGATTGCCGGCCTTGTTCACGAGGCAGGCAAGGCGGCTATCATTGTGGTGAACAAATGGGATGCGGTTACCGGCAAGGAAACAAACACCATGCGTGATAAGGAAGCCGCTGTCCGCGACGGCCTGAGCTATATGACTTATGCCCCCGTGGTGTTCCTGTCTGCCCTCACCGGCCAGCGGGTGGATAAGCTGTTTCAGGTCATCCAGGATGTGTTTAAGCAGAACACAAGCCGCATCACCACCGGCGCTTTGAACAGCGTGTTGGCAGATGCCACTGCCCGTGTGCAGCCTCCTACGGATAAGGGCCGCCGCTTGAAGATATATTATATGACCCAGGCAGGCACAAAGCCTCCCCACTTCGTCATTTTCTGCAACGATGCCCGGCTGTTCCATTTTTCCTATCAGCGGTATCTGGAAAATCAAATTCGGGAAGTTTTTGGCTTGCAGGGCACGCCTGTTCGTATCACCATTCGCCAAAAGGGCGATAAGGAGGAATAATCCATGTGGATTGCAATTTTGGTCTGCGTGTTGGTTGGTTATTTTTTAGGCAATCTCAATGGCGCAGTTCTGATTTCTGCCATGATGCACGATGATGTGCGCGAGCATGGCAGCGGCAATGCAGGCCTTACCAATTTTATTCGTAACTATGGTGCCGGCAGAGCGGTTTATGTGATTATTATTGATGCCGGAAAGGCGGCCTTGAGCTGCGTTGCAGGCAAGCTGCTGCTTGCGCCTTACGGTATGGAGCTTGCCGGCCTGGCTATTGGCGGCGCGGCGGCCATGTTGGGCCATATGTTCCCCGTACTGCTGGGCTTTCATGGCGGTAAAGGCATCTTAAGCGGTCTGTTTGTTGCCCTGTGTGTTGACTGGCGCATTGCAGTTGTGATTTTGGCTGTGTTCGCGTTGGTGTATTTCACCACCCGGTATGTTTCTCTGAGCTCCATACTGGCTGCCCTGAGCTTTTCTGCGGCTTTTGGGGTGCTGCACTATAACGACCCTGCAGTTATGATTTCCGGCATTTGCGTGGGCCTGCTGGCTGTGTATATGCACAGAGGCAATATTGCCAGACTCCTAAAAGGCGAAGAACGGAAAACCAATCTGTTCAGCCGGGGTAAGCAGCAATGAACGCGGCGGTGATTGGTAGCGGCGGCTGGGGCACAGCCCTGGCGCTGCAGCTTTATAAAAACGGCCATAGAGTTGCTCTGTGGTCCCATAACGAACAAAAAGCGGAACAGATGCGAAGCTCCCGGGAAAATCCTATGCTCCCCGGCATTTACCTGCCGGAGGATATGGTGATTACCGGTGACGATGCCTGTGTAGGCGATTGCGATTTGATCGTGATTGCCTGCCCATCGGTGCATATTGCTTCTGTATGCCGGCGAATTGCCGGCCATATTCCTTCCGATGCCGTGCTTGTGTCGGTTACAAAAGGCGTTGATTACACCAGCTTGAAGCGAATGACCCAAATTGTTGAGGACATTACCGGAAAGCAGGCGGTTGCGCTCACCGGCCCCAGCCACGCCGAGGAGGTGGCCCGGAGCATTCCAACAGGTTGCCTGGCTGCCTGCCGGGAAAAGGCCATGGCAGAATTTGTTCAGGATGCTTTTATGTCCGATACCTTCCGGGTATACATCAGCCCCGATGTGATAGGCGCAGAGCTTGGCGGCGCGCTGAAAAATGTTATTGCATTGTGCGCAGGTGTAGTAGAAGGCTTTGGATATGGGGATAATACCGGCGCAATGCTTGCCACCCGTGGCCTTACGGAGATTGCCAGGCTTGGCGTTGCCATGGGCGCGCAGAAGGAAACCTTTGCCGGCCTTGCCGGTATTGGCGATTTGATTGTTACCTGCACCTCCCGGCATTCCCGCAACCGCAGAGCAGGTGTGCTCATTGGCAGGGGAGTGCCTGTAAAGGCAGCTATGGAGCAGGTGGGCGCAGTGGTGGAGGGCTATTATGCCACACGCTCTGCAATGGCTTTGGCGGAGCGCTATCAGGTGGATATGCCCATTACCAGGGCAGCCTATGAGGTGCTTTACCGGAACGCCCCGGTCAGCCAGGTTGTCCATGAGCTGTTGCTGCGTCAGCGCCGACCGGAATCTGAGGATGTGGGCTGGCATTGACCGATTCCCGTTCGTATACGTAAAACGAGCTCTTTTGCACCTCAAGAAAGGATGACCCCAATGCTTGAACTGAAAAATATCCACAAGACCTATGATGCAGGGTATAACCGGGTGGAAGCCCTCCGGGGCATTGATCTGCAATTTCGCAAAAGCGAGTTTGTGGCAATTCTGGGCCCCTCCGGCTGCGGAAAGACCACCATGCTGAACCTGATTGGCGGTCTTGACCGGTATTCTGCCGGTGATCTGGTGATTAACGGCCGTTCCACCAAGGATTATAAGGACCGGGATTGGGATGCCTATCGTAACCATAGCGTTGGTTTTGTTTTCCAAAGCTATAACCTGATACCCCATCAAAGCGTTCTTAGCAATGTGGAGCTTGCCCTGACCTTGACCGGCGTGGGCAGAAAGGAACGCCGCCGCCGTGCCAGGGAGGCCCTGGAACAGGTGGGCCTGGGTGACCAGCTGAGTAAAAAACCCAGCCAAATGTCCGGCGGCCAGATGCAACGGGTAGCCATTGCCCGTGCCCTTGTGAATAACCCGGATATCATCCTTGCTGATGAGCCTACCGGCGCTTTGGATACCCAGACAAGTATTCAGGTGATGGAGATTCTGAAGCAGGTAGCAAAGGACCGGCTGGTGATTATGGTTACCCATAATCCGGACTTGGCCGACACCTATGCTACACGCACCATCAAAATGCTTGATGGCAAGGTGACTGACGATACAGCGCCTTTGACTGCCGATGAACTGGAGGCTCTGCGTGACAGCCATATGGCTGCATCAGGAAAGGTGAAAAAACCGTCCATGTCCCTGCTGACCTCCTTTAGCCTCTCTCTTAAAAATCTCATTACCAAAAAGGGAAGAACCACCCTGACAGCCTTTGCCGGCTCAATCGGCATTATTGGCATTGCCCTGATTTTTGCGGTTTCCCAAGGCACCAGCAATTATATTCAGGCCATTCAGGAGGATACCCTTGCTTCTTATCCGCTGACCCTATCTGCCAGCACCATGGATATCAGCACTCTGATGACCACCTTTATGGATATGCGCGCGTCTGAAGATGAGGCGCATCCTTTGGATGGCGTGTATTCCAAGAGCGCCCTTTCCGATATGGTTAATGCCATGAACAATATGGAAACCGTGGAAAATGACCTGAAATCCTTTAAGGCATATATGGAAGCGGACCTTGTTAATCCCCAAAGCACCTCCGGCCTGCAGACAGCCCTTTCCGGCGTGCAGTATACCTATGACTTTGATTTGCAGGTATATACCAAGAATGTGGACGGTAAGGTGATATATTCCGATACTCAATCTGTGCTGATGGATGCCATCAAAAATAATATGGGCATGGATATGACCTCTATGCTTTCCATGCAGGGGCAAATGCCCGGTGCTTCCTCCCAGATGATGTCCGGCGGTATGCAATTGTGGAATCAGTTGCTCAGCGGCATGGATGGCAGCCTGATAAGCCCTGTGCTGGAAAAGCAGTATCGGGTCATAGAGGGAAGATGGCCGGCAGCTTATAATGAGATTGTTCTGGTGGTGGATGAAAATCACGAGGTCAATGACCTGACCCTTTATGCGCTTGGCCTTTTGTCAGAAGAGGAAATCAACAAAATCTTTGATGCTGCCCAAAACGGCACCACAGTGGATAACACCCAAAAGCGGTGGAGCTATGCCGAAATTATGGATAGAAGTTTCCGGGTTGTTCCGGGCGGTGAATGCTTTGCCAAGGATTCACTTACCGGCCGGTATGTGGACCTTCGGGAGAGTGAGTCAGGTCTGCGCTATCTCTATGATAAAGGCATTGACCTGAAAATATCCGGCATTATTTGCCTGCGTGAGGATGCCGACAGCAATATGCTTAAGGGCGCCATCGGTTATACCGTTGCCCTGACAGAATATCTTATTGATAATGTTCAGGATTCCCAGGCTATCCGTGATCAGCAGGATATGCCCACCCAGGATATTTTCACTGGGAAGCCTTTCCGGGAAAATACCGGCAATCTTACTCAGGAGGAAAAGAAAACCCAGTTTATTCATTATGTAGATAGCCTTTCGGATAACCTCAAGGCAGAAACCTACCTGCGCATCCTCAGCGTGCCCGATCCTCAGCAGCTAAAGGAACAAATAGCTGCTATGGTGGCCCAGGTGAACCGGGAAGATATGGAGCTTATGATGGTGCAGGCGATGATGCAGCAAATGGGCATCAGCGAAAGCGAGGCCCAGGGCTATGCTGCCGCTATGAGCACCCAGGAGCTGGAAGAGCTTTATGGGCAGATGGCCGAGATGCAGATTCGCCTCCGTCAGGAAACTGCAGTCCGCCAGCAGATGGCTGCAGTGCCCCAGGCGCAGCTGATAGCAATGCTGGAGGCAGCAATGGAGGAGTATACGGCAGAAGAGTTTGCCCTGTATTATGACGAGGTGACGGATTTTTCTGAAAGCTCCCTGGAAGAAAACCTGCGCATTCTTGGCTATGCCGACCTGGATGACCCGGCTTCCATTAACCTTTATGCCAGCACTTTTGAAAACAAAGATGTGATCGAAAGCTTTATCGCTGATTATAACGCCCAGGTGGAACAGATGCAGCAAATCCGGTATACCGATATGGTGGGGCTTATGATTTCTGCGGTTACCACCATCATCGATGCTATCACCTATGTACTCATTGCCTTTGTGGCAATTTCCCTGGTGGTATCGTCCATTATGATTGGCGTCATTACCCTCATCAGCGTTCAGGAGCGCACCAAGGAGATTGGCATTCTGCGGTCCATTGGTGCTTCCAAGCGTAATATATCCAGTATGTTCACTGCAGAAACGGTTATTGTTGGCCTTGCAGCAGGCCTTTTGGGTGTTGGCGTGACTTACCTTGCCTGTATTCCCATTAACGCATTGGTTAAGGTCTTGACCGGCCTTAATAATTTGAAGGCACATCTGCCTTTGAATGTGGCGGTGATTTTGGTGATTATCAGTGTAGTGCTCACCCTTATCTCCGGCATCATTCCAAGTAGAAGCGCGGCGAAGAAAGACCCTGTGGTTGCCCTTCGCACCGAATAAACCAATTGCCGGCGCTTTGCGCCGGCAAATTCTTTTTAAGGCAATATGTACAAAAAATTTGCCAATATTTGGCGGTTTTATTCATAGACAATATACAGAAAAATTGGTATAGTGACAGTGGCATAACCGTTATGCTGATTAAAAAGGAGGAATTGAAAATGAACCTGAAGAAACTGCTTGCATTTGTTCTGTCCCTGGTACTGTGCGTATCTGTTTTCGCCGGCTGCCAACAGAATGAACCTGTGCTCCAGAGCGTTGCTCCCGATCCCATTGCTACCTTTGAGGGCGACGAGCTGGTAATCGTTTACACCAGTGATGTTCACAACGGCTACGAGCGTACAGATGAGCGTATGGGTTACGCAGCTCTGGCTGACTATGTCAAGAAGCTGGAGGCTCAGGGTAAGAACGTCCTGATCATGGACGGTGGCGACGCTATTCAGGGCGAAGCTGTTGGCACTCTGTCCAAGGGTAAGTACCTGGTTGAGCTGATGAATAAGGTCGGCTATGATCTGGCTGTCCCCGGCAACCACGAGTTTGACTTCGGTATGGACACCTTCCTGGATCTGGCAAAGAATGCTGCCGATTACGATTATGTCAGCTGCAACTTTACGGATATGGAAGGTAAGCCTGTTTTCGATGCTTACAAGACCGTTAAGGTTGGCCAGAAGACCATTGCTTTCGTTGGTATCACTACTCCCGAAACCTTCACCAAGTCCACCCCCACTTATTTCCAGGATGCTGACGGCAACTATATCTACAGCTTCTGTGAAGGCAACAACGGTCAGGATCTGTACGATTCTGTACAGAAGGCTATCGACGATGCCAAGGCAGCCGGCGCTGACTATGTTGTAGCAGTTGGCCACCTGGGTATTGACGGCGAGAGCTCTCCCTGGACCTCCAAGGAAGTCATTGCCAATACCACCGGCCTGGTCGCTTTCCTGGATGGCCACTCCCACTCTCTGATTCACGGCGAGGCTGTTGCTGACAAGGCCGGCAAGCCTGTTACTCTGGTAGGCGCCAGCACCAAGCTGGAGAAGTTTGCAGTTGTTTCCATTAACTGCAACATCGGTTCTACTACTGTACAGATGATCAAAGAGCATGCTGAAGACGATGCAGAAGTCCTGGCAGCCGTTGAAGAAATCTCCGGCAAGCTGGAAGGCCTGCTGGCTGAGGTTGTGGCTACCTCTGAAATTGACCTTCTTACTCACGATGCCGACGGCAACCGCATCATCCGTAAGCAGGAGACCAACCTGGGTGACCTGTGCGCCGATGCATATCGCACCGTTTTGGGCTCCGATGTTGCTTTCGTTAACGGCGGCGGCATCCGAGTGACCGTGAAGGCCGGTGATGTGACCTTTGGCGATGTCATTGCTGTTCACCCCTTCAACAATATGGCATGTATGGTAGAGGTTAAGGGCCAGGTCATCCTGGATGCTCTGGAGCTTGCATACTCCGCTCTGCCCGGTGAATCCGGCGGCTTCCTGCATGTTTCCGGCCTAACCTGTGAGGTGGATTCTTCTGTGGAATCTACCGTTGTTAAGGATGATAAGGGCGCCTTCGTAGAGGTTACCGGTGCACGCCGTGTTTCCAATGTTAAGATTGGCGGCGAGCCCATCGACCCCGAGAAGACCTACACCGTGGCTTCCCATAACTTCATGCTCAAGTCCGGTGGCGACGGCTATGCCATGTTCATTGGCAGCAAGCTGCTGGTTAACGAGCTGATGGTGGATAACCAGGTCCTTATCACTTACATTCAGGACCACCTGGACAGCGTTGTCACTGCCGAGCAGTATGGCGAGTCTGCTGGCCGTATCGTGATCAAGTAATTTTCCTATAAAAAAACAGGGCATCTTTGGGCGGGCTCACATAGGGATTTACACGGTTTTGAATAAATCTTTTTCCCCACAGAAAATCCATCGTCCTTGAAATACACCCAGTATTCCTGCGGCCTTTGGATATTCCCGTGAGCAAAAATCTTAAATTCAAAACTGCGAAGCACTCCAAAGTGAGAGATTTTTCTGCAAGACAAGATAAAAAGCCACGGTAAGGCTGACGCCTGCCGTGGCTTTTTGACGTAGTATTGCTGGAAAAGGTCCAATTTGGAGCGTATAAATCCCTATGTGAACCCGCCCTTTG
>JAZMZJ010000060.1:0-5602 GCA_045585915.1 Faecousia sp.
TGGACGGTGTCGTGGATGGCGTCCAGATTGTTCTTCTTGGCGCAGGTGGCCAGCTCCACCTTGCCGGCGGTAGCGCCGAACTCGCAGTCCACACGCCATGCCAGATTGGCCTTGGTGTCGGCCTTCATGTTGGGCTCCAGCTCCTCGCCCAGCAGCTCAGCAAATTTGGCGGCATGCTCGGCCTCTTCCCATGCGGCCTTCTCCCAGTACAGGCCGACCTCGGGATAGCCCTCACGGTGAGCGATGCGGGCCATGCACAGGTACATACCCACCTCGGAGCACTCACCGTTAAAGTTAGCCATCAGCTGCTCAAAGATATACTTCTTGTCTTCTGCGGAAATGTCGGGATTATTCTTCACAGTTTTGCCGTAGATACCGTATTCGTGCTCGGCAGCCAGCTCCATATCGCCCTTCTGCTCCACGAACTTGGAAGCAGGAACCTTACAAACGGGACAACGGAAATCCGCATCCAGTTCATCGGCAGTATGTACATAACCGCAAACAGAGCAAACAAACTTTTTCATAATAAAATCCTCCAAATAATTGTTTAAATTTTCATTTTCAGGTTTTACCCGGTTGTTACTCACTAACTTCTTCAAATTGGTCAACGCCTACGCCGCAAAGTGGGCACTCATAGCCTTCAGGCAGCTCGTCGCCCTCATAAACAAAACCGCAAACAGTGCATTCAAACTTCTTCATGCTGTTTCACCACCTTTACTGTAATTTTCCACGCAGCCTGCGCACAGGCCGGTGAATGTGAGCTGGCAGTCATTAACCTGACCGCCTGTAATCCGTTCTGCTTCCCGGCTCAAGGACTCCGGGATCGGCATGCTGTGCATGTCTGCAACCCGATAGCAGCCGTTGCACACAAAATGCACATGAGGCGCTGTATTACCGTCAAAGCGCTCAACGCCGCCAACTGTGCCGATGCTCATAATCTGACCCTGCTGTCGGAACATTGCCAAATTGCGGTACACCGTTGCCAGAGAGATATCCGGCATCTGGGCCTTCAGGCTATTATATACCATTTCCGCCGAAGGATGCTCATCGGTTTGCTGCAGGTACTCCAGGATGGCGTTTCGCTTGCGGAACTGCTTAACCATCGCCATATCGCACCTCCTAAATAAGAATGATTATCATTTACATCAATAATGTAACACAACCTTCTGTCCTTGTCAATAGGTTTTTGAAAAATCTTTCTGTTTTTAATTTATGATAGACAGCTCACAGTTAAACAAGGGCAAGCGGAAATCCGCTTGCCCTTTCGCTTTGTCAACTATTCTTCTGTGGAGACAGGAGAACCGTCCCCTTGTCCCCTTTTGCTAATAGAAATAAATAAAATTGATGTAGATAATTAACAATGATAAGCTTGCTGAATTAATATGGAATCCAGGTGATAGTTCCGCCATAATCTAACATTTTGTCTTCAGTCCAGGTTTCGTTATTTGCCGGATAGTAGGCAGTTACAGTCAAATTCTTAAATGTATCGGAATGCATGATAGGCGCATCCCCGCAGAAAGTGATTTCAGTTAACGCAGAGCCAGTAAAGACATCTGATTCGATTTCTTCTAGGGAGGAAGGAATGGTGATCTTGGTGATTCCTGAATATCTGAAGGCTGAAAAATCGATCTTTTTAACAGAATTGGGAAGGGATATGGTAGTAAGAGAGGCGCAATGCTCAAATGCAGCGCTTGTGATTTCTGTAATAGGTGCTTGGATGGTCACACTGGATAGAAGCTTACAGTTTTCAAAGCGACCCGAACGGGGGCTTTGCCCTGCGATGACAACTGAGGTTAAATTTTCGTGGCCAACGAAGTACCAGCAAAAGCGAGTATCTGTTTGTATAGAGCGAATATTAGGGCAACCATCAAAAACTGCCCCGCCAAAGCTGGTAATGGATGGCCCCAAAACAATATGCTGCAGATTTTTACAATTAATAAAGACCTTGGGATGTATCCATACAGACGGACCATCAATAATGACAGTTTGCAAATTAGTGCACTCTGCAAATGCAAAGCTATCTATTTCTGTCAGATTTTGCGGGGCCTTAAAGTAGGAGATAGCAGTTTTGGCAAATGCGTATTCGCCGATATAGGTAAGCCCGGAAGCATTTTCAAATGAGATATTTTTTAAAGAGGTGCAGTTGTAAAATACATAATTCTCTATGGTTTGAAGGCTTGCAGGAAGATTAATTGTTGTTAAGCTGGTGCAACCCATAAAGGCTTCTCTATCAATCTGTGTAAGTTTATTACTCAAATATACCGTAGTGACATTTTGCATATCCTTAAATGCAGATTTTGGAATTCTTGTGATTCCATCTTCGATAACGATTTTGGTAACAATATCAGAGTAATCTTTCCAAATGTAGCTAGGCTTACCTTGTATGCCTCGGTTGCCACTAATGGTGAGCACACCATCAGAGGTGATTTTCCATAGGACAGAAATGCTGTCCCAATCACCCTCTGCAATAACATAAACACCGTCAGCAGGAGGATCTGTAGGCGCAGCTGTTGGAGGATCGGTAGGTGCTGCCGTTACAGGGGGCGCGGTGGGTGCTACCGTTGCCGGGGGCGCGGAGGGCACTGCCGTCGCCGGGGGCGCAGTGGGTGCAGATGTTGCCGGAGGTGCGGTGGGCGCATCTGTTGCCGCAGGTACAGTAGGCGCATCTGTTGCCGCAGGTGCGGTGGGCGCATCTGTTGCCGCAGGTGCGTTGGGCGCATCTGTTGCTGAAGATGCTGCAGGCGTATCTATAGCAGATAGTTGATCTTGCTTTGCCGTAGTACATCCGCAAAATAAAAGTAAAATGAATGTGCTAATGAGTAAAACGCTTAAAACCTGTTTCATAATAAACCTCCTTTTTGTTGAACAGTGGTATAAATAAAGTCGATGTAAAAAGGCTTGCTCTATCTATACCAGTTTGATTCATACACCTTAAAATCTCCGCACCGCATGCATCGCCCCTGTCCGTTGCTCATTTGCACCCAGGAGTGATCATCCGTTGTACCAGTTTCCACCCACTGTTCTGCAGAGCAATTTGCACAGATGCGCTGTTGATACCCCGAGATAGCGCAAGTTCCATAGAACGTCATACCATTGTAATAATTATGTGCAAGCTTTTCGTAGGTACATTCTTCTGTGTGGTCGCAGCGGGTGCAGGTTAGCAGGCCCTGTCCCTCGGCTGCGCAGCTTCCAATAGGAGGCAACGCTGTAAATCACCAAAGCTGCCATTCCCACCAGCCAAGCCACCGAAAGAGCAGCCAAAAGCTGCTTCGGCTCGCTCAAATGCTCCAGCAGGACGGGATTGACTGCGCCATCAACTGCAAGGATGCCGCTATGGATGGCAGGTGAAGACGGACTAACCCCGCCTTGGGGGATCACCTCAGCGCTTGGAATCAGGCTGAAGGCGCTTTCAAAGGTAACGGGGATCACCAGCCGCAAAGCCACAATGCTCCAAAGCAGACAGTTTACCCATTTGGGTGCTTTTTTCAGGAAAAGCCTGAGTAGCAGCACCGCCAGAGCAATCCATCCGGCGGTAATGCCCATATTAAAAAGCTTAACAAAGAGCTCTGTCATACAGTTTTCTCCTCAAAGGTATCGATCAGTTTTCTGATTTCAGCCAGCTCCTCTGCTGAAAGGGCCTTGCGGGCGGTGAAAGCCGTGATGAAGGCAGGCAAAGAGCCGTGGAAATTATCCTCCACAAATTGCTCGCTTTGAATGGCGTGGAACGCCTCCTTGGAAATAAGGGAGGTGACCACCCGGTCATTTGCGACAAATATCCCACGGTCACATAGCTTTTTGAGAACTGTGTAGGTGGTGGTGCGCTTCCAGTGCAGCTTCTGTTCACACAGAGCCACCAGTTCTTTGGTAGTTAGAGGCTCGTTTTCCCATATGATGTCTGCAAAACTGGCCTCAATCACACCAAGCTTAATATCCGACATAAGCAATCCCTCCCAATCATGTCTATTGTCCATATACTACCTATAGTCTATCGTGAATAGACGCATTTGTCAATTCGAATAATAAACAAAATAATACATTCTCCATCCCAGACAAAAGTGCGCACCACAATTTGTGAAATTTGACGAAGGCATCCGAATATTGACACAAAAATAACCGCCCTGCACAATTTTGCGCAGGGCGATTTGTAAATTTTGACAAATATATTTTATGTCTTCTTAATGAACTTTTCCTTACACTTGGGGCAGGTGATGTTGATCTTGCCCTTGCCCTTGGGCACCCGGACCTGCTGGCGGCACCGGGGGCAATTGAAATAGCGATGCTCACGGTCTTTAAGCTTCTTAACAAACTGCAAGTACCGCTGGTTTTCCCGATAGCGCTTATAGGTCTGCCGGGAAAAAGTGCGAAATAATGCCCAACCCAGCAGCACATAAGATACCAGCGTCATACCCAAATTCAAAAGCGGGATATAAACAAAAGACATCAGAATGGCAGAGCCAAGGCTGAGAATGATGCCTAAGGTCAAAATCGTGTTGTTCAGCTTATCCGTGCCATAACGACCGGACATAAACCGCATAAAACCGGCCTTCAGCCGGCTGAAAAAGCCACTCATAAAGCAACCTCACATATATTGATGGTTATATTATATTACTTTTTTTCGGCTTTTCAACTGTCCGAGGCCTTTGTTTACGGAATTTTAACGAAAAACGCAGATGGGCGAACCCATCTGCGTTTAACCATAACTATTCCTTGATGCCTTCCACAATGCCGTTGGCAAGGCCAACCATGCCCTGCATCTGGCTGGGAATGATGATCTTGGTGGCGTTGCCGTTGGCAACCTTTTCCATAGCCTCAATGCTCTTAAGCTTAATGACCTGATCGTTGGGCGCGCTCTGGTTCAGCATTGCCAAAGAATCTGCCAAAGCCTGCTGCACCGTGCGAATAGCCTGGGCTTCGCCGTCAGCCTTTAAAATCGCGGCCTGTTTTTCAGCCTCGGCCCGCAGGATAGCTGCCTGCTTTTCTGCATCGGCGCGCAGCACAGCGGATTCCCGTTCGCCTTCAGCAATTAAGATGGCGGACTTCTTCTGACCCTCGGCCTGCAGGATTGCCTGCCGGCGGTCACGCTCAGCCTTCATCTGCTTTTCCATGGAGCTTTGGATATCCTGGGGAGGCAGAATGTTCTTCAGCTCCACACGGTTAACCTTGATGCCCCAGGGATCGGTGGCTTCATCCAGGATGGCGCGCATCTTGGTATTGATTACATCTCGGGAAGTCAGGGTCTGGTCCAGCTCCAGGTCGCCGATGATGTTACGCAATGTGGTAGCCGTCAGGGTTTCCATAGCGGTCATGGGCTGCTCCACGCCATAGCAGTACAGCTTGGGGTCAGTAATCTGGAAATAGACCACCGTATCAATCTGCATGGTAACATTATCCTTGGTGATAACCGGCTGAGGGGGATAATCATGCACCTGCTCTTTCAGGTTTACCCGACGGACAATGCGGTCAATAAAGGGAATTTTGATGTGCAGGCCAACGCCCCACACAGCCTGAAATGCACCCAGGCGTTCAATGACATAGGCCCGGGACTGCTGCACCACACTGATGTTGGAAACAACGATAATAAAGGCAATGACTGCCAATGCTG
>JAZMZJ010000061.1:0-9779 GCA_045585915.1 Faecousia sp.
TTTTCACCGCTGGTGAGCAGGAGTTCTACGCAGAGCGCGGCTTCCAGAACGAGCCCCAGCGCTGCAAGGCTTGCCGTGACGCTCGCAAGGCAGGCGCCCGTGGTCCCCGTGAATTCTTCACTGCTACCTGTGCCCGTTGCGACGGTGAGGCCAAGGTTTCCCTACGCAGCTACGAATAAACCGTCTGCGGTAGCTGCCGGTTCTTTTGTCCCAACTCATCACTTTGAAAAACTTGAAATACATACAGTATTCCTGCATTTTCCAAAGCTCGATTTGTGCCAAAATCTCTCGGCACCTACTCTTGCCGTTTTATCCGCAGCTGCGTGAGCCAAATCCGACCGCCCCGTATACTGCAGCGAGTGCTTCGCTCAGATGCGCGCCGAGGGCTAATAAATGCAAAAAAGATGACGCTGGTTTTCCAGCGTCATTCTTTTTTGCAAGTGGTTTACATAACGCGTTGAATAATTATTCAACTACTTTTTAGCCCCATATTTACGGCTTTTGGCGGTGTTTTTTAAGCTTTTCGTTTTTCCATATGGCCGGATTGGATAACAGGCGGCTTAGGGTCCATCAGTTCCCAGGAATTTGGCTTTGGCTCTTCTTTTTTGCGCATATTCTTCCCTCCCGGTTTTAGTATGCCCCGAAAAAAATGCGAAGCCGATATAGCTTCGCATTTTTCATTTTATTCGCCAAGTACTGCTTCCATAGATTTTCGGATGGCTGCCGCCCTGCCCGGAGCAAGCGGACTGTCCAGGCCGTATGTCAAGGCAAATTCCACAAGATATGTATCGTGGGAGGTCAAGCACCGATTATAAGTCTCCAAACCGGCGCCGGTTTGCGCCTTTTCCTGTTGATAAATTTGGAAGGCCACATCTGCGCTGTACACATAGCTGGAAACATACATAGGATAGGCAAAATAATGCTCAATATCAGTAAAGCCTAAAGGCACATCCCATGTAAGACCAAACTCCAGGCAGGTCTGCTCATATAACTCTGCCAGGCGCTCCGGATTCAGCTCTTCCCCCTTCAGTTCGTAGGCCCGAAGTTCAAAAAGGGTGTAGCACGCGTTCTCCACAAGTACGCTCAGGCCATCCAGCAGCTTATAACGCTCCGCCGCACCATCTTCCCCATAGAGCGTGCTCAGGTATTCCATCGTCTGGGACATAACCTCCCGTACATCCAAGCTGGCATAGGTGCCCTGGCACACATAGTCGTGAACATAGTGGCCAAATTCATGGACCACCGTCAGCTTATCCACATTTGCTCTATAGGTCTGCGCAAATATAAAGGGCTGTCCATAGGCAGAAAAAAACACCTCATAAGCGCCGTCATACTTATTGCTTCCCGGCGAAATGTGATAGAACTTGCCTTCCTCCATTTGCGTAAAGGCTTGCTGTATATTTCCGCCCATTGCCTGGGCAGCCTTGCGTACATAGCCCAAAGCAGCTGCCTCCACAGAAGCTGCTGCGCCCCAGTTCCATTCTGCCCGGTCATATGTATTGCGGTACAGCTGGCCAAGCTCCGCAGCAATTTCCTGCATATACGCTGCTGTTTCCTCGGGGCTATACTCCCGATAATAATACATATCGTAAGCAAGCTGGGCATAGCTTTCATAGCCAAAATAAGCCGCCATTTCCTGGCGCACGGCAATCAAATCAGCATAAAGCTGGGCAAAGGACTGACCGTAGGTTTCGTAAAATTCCTCCTGCGTGTAATTCCCTTCGTTGGTCTGGGCATAAAGCTCATAGTAGCTGTTTTCTAATTGGTTTTCCCTCTCAGCCAGGGCCATATAGCCTTCATCATAGGGACTTTCCCCTTCGTAGCCTGCAAAAAAGTCCTCACCGAAAAAGGCTGGTGCTTCCAGGCTCTGCCGCAAGTCGCTTTTCGCCATAGCCCGGTAAATCTCGTCCAGCATGCTGTCCACCTGCAGCGATGCATTTGTACAGAATTCATACTCTGCCTGCCAGCTTTCGTCGGTCATATCGCAGTCATAATAAATGTAGGCCAAATAATAATTGGTATAAAATGCGTCGTAAGCAGCGTAAAATTCCTGCACCAGGCTCACCATTGCCGCCAGGCGTTTGCCCTCCTGCGCAGTTTCCACCGCCTCAGAGCGCAGCTGCTCTATTGCCTGCATATCCGGGCGTGTGTACACCAAGTCCGCAAAGGTCAGCTTGGGGGCAGAAGGCAGCCTTTTAAAGATTCCGCAGCCTGCCAGCAAACAAATCACCAAAACAACGGCCGTCAGCTTATATAGTTTATTCTTCATAATGCGCCTCCTTTCGACCTTGTAATTATTTTATCACTTGCCAAAGCAAAAAGCAACAAGCACGAGCATAATGCTCGTGCTCCAGTCTGTCAAAAAATAGTTTTTTGACAGACTGGCAGAGGTCAATAAAGCCTTCAAGGCAAGCAACTCGCACTCGTCGGCGTATGTGGATACGGTAGAGGGCGAGTTGCGCAGTAAGTCAAAATGCATTGCAATGAAAAGTTTTTAAGTTGCTGATTATATGATGTTCTGTGCTTTACATAAATGCCTGAAGCAAAAGAGCCCCCAAACATCAAAACTTGCATTTTGACGTTTGGAGGCTTTTGTGGCTCTCTGAAGCAGGCGCTGCTCGGCGCCTGCCTATGATTATGCTTCAATTTGCTTTACAAAGGCTGCCCGGTCGGCGCAGCCAAAGAAGGCTGAGCCTGCCACCAGCACATCGGCACCGTTTTCCTTGCAGGTAACGCAGGTGGTAAGGTCCACGCCGCCGTCCACCTCCAAATGGCAGCCGGGATTTCTTTCTTCAATATACTGCCGCAGCTTTTTAAGCTTGGGCATCATATCCGCCATAAACTTTTGGCCACCGAAGCCGGGTTCTACGGTCATCACCAATATCATATCGCATTTTTCAATGAAGGGCAGCACCGCCTCCGCCGGAGTCTTAGGCTTAACCACCACACCGGGCTTTACCCCCAGGGAGCGAATCAGATCTAGCGTCTTGTGGATGTTTTCCTCGGTATCCGCCTCCACATGGATGGTCAAATAATCGGCGCCTGCCTTGCAGAAATTTTCTGCATACTTAATGGGGGTATCAATCATCAAATGTACATCCAGCACCAAATCAGTAACCGGGCGCATAGCCTTGACCAAAGAGTAACCGAAGGACAGGTTAGGCACAAAGTGACCGTCCATAATATCCACATGGAGCCACTTGCAGCCATCTTCTTTACATTTGGCAAAGTCCTTTGCCATATTCATATAGTCGCAGGATAAAATAGAAGGCGCTAAAATAGCCATAATCGTTCTCCTTTACACAGACTTATTGTTCAGCCGTTCGCCTACAGCGCCGCCGGGATGAATGAGAGCAAACTGCTCTGCCCGGTAGCCGGTGTGCTCAATAATGGCTGCCTGCAGGGCGTGGAAAATCATGCAAAGGGCGGTGGTGCTGGTGGTGCCCTGGGCATTCCACTTGTCAGTCTCCCGGTTTACATACTGCTTGATCACCACATCCGCGGCCTGAGCCAGAGGAGATTCCAGGTTTTCGGTTACGGTGATAATCTTCACGCCCTTGGCCTTGCAAATATCCACGATGGGCAGCAGCTCCTTGGTCTTGCCGCCACGGGAGGCAAACACCATCACATCACCCTCCTGCAAAAAGCCGGTGGCGCCATGGATGGCCTCTGCCGGAGAAATGAACCGGGCAGGACGCTCAATGCAGCACATCAGGTGGGCAAAATGCTGGCAGATGATGCCGGAGTGGCCGCTGCCGGCTGCGCCGATACGGGGCGCTGCGGACAGCAATTCCACCGCTTGGGAAAAAGCAGCTTCATCAAAATAGGCTTTCATATTTTCAATGCACTGGGCCTCGATGTCATAGGCATTCTTAGCCGCTGCAATGGCTTCTTTGGAAATCATCGTATGTTCCTCCATTTTTAGTCTTCTAATAGAATACTCCATTTTCAAAAATAACGCAAGTAGTTTTTATAAGCGAAAGATTTAACGAAAACATTGTTGACTATATAAAAGTAAATTGTTATAATAGCGAAAGAAAATATAAGGGGAAAGAGGTTTTACATTGTGAAAAACTGCAAGATAAAAGCGCCTTTTTTTGAAATTGGTCCCAAGTCTTATCTGTATGGCGACGATATTCTGCACCTGGCTCAGGCTGCAGATGCCGCCTCCGAAAAATACGGCGTGGACATCATCTTCACCTGCCCCGTGGTGGATATCCGCCGGGTCAAGGAAAACACCAAGCATATCCATGTGTTCGCCCCCCATATGGACCCCATCCCTGTTGGCCGGGGTCTGGCAGACATCCTTCCGGAATCCTTAGTTGCCGCAGGCGCTGACGGCGTTATGCTCAACCATGTGGAAAAGCCCCTGACCCACGAGGTTTTGGAGGCCACCATCGCAAGAGCCGAGGAAGTGGGCCTGACCACCATCGTCTGTGCCGACTCCATGGCCGATGCCAGCCGCATCGCTGCCCTGCACCCGGATATCATTGTTGCCGAGCCCTCTGAGCTCATCGGCACCGGTGTAAGCGTTGGCGCTGAATATGTTACTGCAGCCACAAAATCCGTCAAGGATGTGGACGAGAACATTCTTGTTCTCACCGCCGCCGGCATTGCCAACGGCCAGGATGTATACAACACCATCATCGCCGGCGCAGATGCCACCGGCTCTTCTTCCGGTGTTGCCCAGGCTGCCGACAGGGCCGCTCTGGTGGCTGAAATGATCGCTGCCGTCCGCAAAGCCTGGGACGAGCGCCATAATTAATTAAGCAATATAAATTTACATATTGGAGGAAATCAAAATGGAATTTACTATGATTCAAAAGGAAATCCAGCTGCAATCCCGGGGTTGGGTCCCCACCTTCCACGACATCTCCATCGATGTGCATAAGATCGTTGAAGAGTCCGGCATCAAGAATGGCACTGTTTCCGTGGTATCCCACCACACCACCTGCTCCGTTATGATTCAGGAATGCTCTCACGACTTCGACACCTTCGACCTTGAGTACCTGCAGCACGACCTTCTGGATATTATGCGGAAGATGATTCCCGACTATGTTAACGAAGGCGACTACCGTCACCCCGGCCCTGTCCATGCACAGTTCGGCCGCTATGTGGACGAGCCCGGCAATTTCACCTCCATGAACACCGACGGCCACCTGCGCTCCGTGTTCTTCGGCCGCAGCGAGACCCTGACCATCAAGGACGGCAAGCTGGACCTGGGCGAGTTTGCCCACATCTACTTCATCGACTGGGACCATGTTCGCGCCCGTCCCCGTCAGGTCAACCTGACCCTGTTCGGCACCACCGAGGATATGCCCGACCGTAAGTACAACGGCGGCCAGGTCGTCAACACCCTGCGTAAGTTCCCGGCAGAAGAAAAGGCCTACATGGAACAGTACGACGAGTGGAAGAAGAGATAATTTCTTTGTAATTGCAAATCAAACAGCGGAGCTGGTTGCACCAGCTCCGCCTTTTTGCGCCTATATTGTATAACAAAGCATATAAAAAAAGTAGTTGAATAATTATTCAACTACTTTTTTAATCTCTGTTCTGTTGGAAGTCACCCGTTAAGAATATCTTCTGAATTTCTTTTCTGCAAAGCGGCATTGATTTTCGTTATGTTCCTTTTAATGATGGAATAAATAATTGCCCAAATCAGTAAAAAGCCAAAAACAAAAATTCCGGTAAACACAAAAAAAGGAATAACGCCCCATTCCAGCCAATTATTCACAAGATATGTGACCAGATAGCCCAAATACAGCACACTGCCGTGTATCAAAATTGCCATCATCAGGGGCAGACGCTCAATTTGATAAATGGCATTCATACCGCCTGCAACAAATGCCAAAGCGGTCAGCGAAAAGATGCCAACACAAACTTGGTTAACCGTAAGACTTGTCACCGCAGAAGACTGCTGCAGTATCAGATAAACAAACGCCAAAACAATGGGACCCAGCCCACAGGCAACCAGGCCCCGGCGGACAAAATCCAACAAAAATTTTTTCATAACCCCTCATACCTCCTTTTAATTGCCCCAAAACACCGCCTGGACACATAGTCCCGATAGCCGCATCGAAAAACTGCGTCTACGCCACCACCGAATACCGCATCAAATCGCAGGATGCAATGTTCATTCGCCAAGGTGGATTTATTGATGCGGATAAAATAAGAGGGCAAAACAGATTCCAAATCACGAAGTCTGTCCGGAATGCGGTATTGATTACCTTTGCTATCGATAGCAAACACCTTTCGGTCCAGAACTGTAATGCACTGGATTTCAGCAAAGGTCAGCCTCCGCATTTCATTCTCCCGGTATCCTATAACCCAGTCAGCGCCGGAATAATTGCAGACAAGGTCTTCAATCTGCTGCGTCAAGGAAGAAGGTCCGTGGGCAACCACAGTTATTTCTTCCTCTGCATTTTTATCTATGATCAGTTTGTATTTCATTGCATCAAATCCCTTACTGCGTCTTCATTTGCCTTAAAAAGCAGAATACTGCCACTGCTGTTATAATCCCGCCGTACAGCAGCACCGGAATCAGGTGCGCTGCCGCTGCCGCAAAATTCCCAGCAAGCAATGCTTTTTCCATTTCTGCTCCGTGGATAAAGGGCAGCACATTGGCAACCTTCTCAAAAAGTCCTCCCACCAGCTTCAAATCAAACCACACGCCGGAAAGCCACGCGGCCAGATTGGTCAGCAATGCGCCGCAAATTCCTCCAACTTGCTTCACGCCCAAAACGCTTCCGCACAGAAGCCCCAGGGCGATATGAAACACCGCCATCGGTAAAATTCCAAGTATAGCATATACAATGTTAATGCTAACCGTCAAGCCTAAAAAAATGGCAAACAAATAGCAAACCACTGTTTGGCAAATTGCAATGGGAAGAATTGGGAGCATATAACCCATAATAAAATCAAAGGCTGTCAGCGGCGTGGTGTACAGCCTCTGAAGGAATGCACTTTCCCGGTCCCTGGCAACCAGGGTTGCGGAAAACAGGGTCATAAACGACAAACCAAATACCGTAATACCCGGTGTTAGTGCATCAATTTCAAACAGGCTCACAGGAATATTGGCCTGCAGGCTGCTTAAAAGCGCCAACAATGCCAAAGGAAAACCAAGGCCAAATCCAATGTTAATCGGGTCTCGCACTATCTCTTTGGCGCATCTTTTAGCAAAGGTAAACATCCCCATACTCATCCCTCCCTGGCGATGGCAATGAAGGCAGCTTCGAAATCCGAAGCACCGGCCTTTTGCCGCAGCTGATCTGCCGTTCCCACCGCAAGCAGCCGCCCCTTCCCCATAATTCCAATGCGGTCGGAAAGGACCTCCGCCTCCTCCATATAATGGGTGGTCAATACAATGGTTACCCGGCCTTTTAGGGAACGAATTGCATCCCACAGGTCGTGCCTGGCAATGACATCCAGGCCAAGTGTTGGCTCATCCAGGAACAGAATCTTTGGCTGACTAATAAGCGCCATTGCAATACTGACTCTGCGCTGCCAGCCGCCGGACAGCTTCCCCGCTTTTCTGTGAATCACGCAATCCAGGTCAAATTGCCCGGAAAGCTCTTTGATTTTTAACCGTGTATCTTCTTTTGAAAACCCGTGAATCCCACAGATCAGCTCAAGATTTTCCTTCACAGACAGGTTAGGCGCAACCGCTGTTTCCTGGGGGGATACGCCAATCAGCCCCTTTACCTTTTTTGCCTCTTCGCCAATATGATAGCCGCCCACAAAGGCCTCTCCGCTTGTAGGCGCCGTAAGACAGGAAAGCATTTTTATCACCGTTGTCTTTCCTGCACCGTTCACACCCAGGAGGGAAAATAACTCGCCATGCTTTATCTCTAAATCAAGCCCCTCCACAGCACTCACGCTTTTATAGTGCTTGCACAGCCCGGCAGTTTGTATCGCGTACATCCCAGTTTCCTCCATTTCATTTCATCTGCAACTGCATCATAGCAAATATGAATGGAGAAATGTTGTTTTTTGCCTCTTCGGTCCGTTTCCCGGCCTCATCGGCGCGCAAATAAAAGTAGTTGAATAATCATTCAACGCGTTATGTAAACTATCGGGATAATAAAAAGACCTCCTGCTTTCGCAGGAGGCTTTAATGCAGCACTTACTAATATCTAATCGGTAAATTAAAATTAGCAATCCAAATAAAAAATAATATCTGCTTTTCCTTCTTGATTTGTTCCTTTATATACATTCGTATCTAAACCACCAATCCGGAAACCTGTCTTTATGTAGAACAGGCAGGCAGAAAGATTATTGTCTTGCGCATGGGTGTATATTCCAGAATAATTGTGTTCTTTACATAGCTCTTTTGCTTTTTGTACCAGAGCAGATGCAACACCCATACGACGATAGTCCTTTGATACTTTCAAGTCGTATAAGTACATATATTTGAACCAGGCATCCTGCAATATTGCAAGACCTATACATTTACCATTCTCATAAGCACCGATAAATATACTATTATCTTTCATCTCAGCATAATTATAGTTTTCATCGGGAAAGCACATCGCTGTTATATCGGTTTCTTCAAAGTACCGAACACTGTAACTCCATTGCTCATCCGAATAAGCAGGTATCATTTTTCCAATTAACTGAAATGGCTCATTGGGAATGTTTATATCATCCTTATGTGCCACATCTATTATTTTAATCTCTATCATACGCCATCTGCCTTTATGCAACAAATTCAAGTTTGTTTAACAGTTAGATTCATTATATCATATATCCACAGAAAAGAAAACCTACTACTTTCCATTGCGCACCGGAAAACGGGTGAACAGTATCTGCCTGCTCAAAGTAGAGTTAAAAAGTAGTTGAATAATCATTCAACGCGTTATGTTAACCATCAGGGCTATAAAAGAAAACCTCCTGCTTTCGCAGGAGGCTTTGATGCAGCACTTACTAATATCTAATCGGCAAATTGGACTTTGACTTACTCTTTCCAGTGTTCAAGTTCTTCATCAGGATACGCTTTTGTCCAATGATACGGCTGTAATTCCTTTAGCTTCACAAATCGGATTTTCTCTTCTTTTTGGGTAACTGCTACCTGCACATCCTCGCCCCAATATCTTAATCTCTCTTGGCAAATGCCGCAAGGTGATAATACTCGGAATTCAGATTTCTCATTATCTCGAATCAAGCACATACAATGTGTTACTTTCTCATTGTATTTGTGAGCTTCGAGCATGGCACCAAGTTCAATACATACAATTGCAGATGCATTCGCTGTTTCAATGGATACGCTTGTGTAATAATTCCCACTTGATGTATGAACAACACCAGCTCCACCCCAGCCAACAGGATACCTTATCTCTATTAGTTCTACCGCTTTGCGATACATTTCATTTTCTATTTCATAGTTTCTCATAATAACCTCCACAGCCAAATTCAAGTTTGTTTAACTGTTAGATTTATTATATCATATATCTGTCGAAAAGAAAACCTACTACTTTCTATTGCGCACCGGAAAACGGGTGAACAGTATCTGCCTGCTCAAAGTAGCGTTAAAAAGTAGTTGAATAATCATTCAACGCGTTATGTAAACTATTAGGATAATAAAAAAGACCTCCTGCTTTCGCAGGAGGCTTTTATGCAGCGCTTACTAATATCTAATCGGCAAATTGGAATTTGTCGAACTGATTAACGCGGATTCTCTGTTCTTACATAAGCCCCATACACCAAATTACCGCAAGGGCAGTTAGGGTCACCAGTGTGTCGATGGTGACACCATAGAACATAGGCTTGAGACCGGCTTTTTT
>JAZMZJ010000062.1:0-2515 GCA_045585915.1 Faecousia sp.
CTCGCGCTCACCGGTGATGCCGTAGTATTCAGCATTGGCAATGCAGTAGAAAGCCTCGGAGTAGCAGTAGCGGCGCTGACGCAGGGGTGTGCCGTCACCTTCCACGGTGAAGTACAGACGACCGTCGGCTTCGTGGTTGACACAGTGCTCTTCCAGGAAATCAATGCAGCTCTTGGAGAACTTCAGCCAGTCCTCACGAACACCGTAAATCTTGCACAGGTATGCGTAGGTCCAGCCGCAGCGACCCTGCATCCATACACTCTTGTCAGTAGAGTAGATATTGCCGGCCCGGTCCAGACAGGTGGTAACACCGCCGTAGGTGTGGTCCATACCGTTTTTCAGCCAAAAGTCGGCAACACCGCTGAGCTGATTGCGGATCCACTGACGCTCAGCTAAAAACTTTTTACGATCCATAGAATATCCTCCTATTGATGATTGTGGTTAATATATCATTTTGGAAAAGAAATGACAAGAAAATTTATATTGGGAAAACTACTGACAGAGATCGAAAACTGTGCTACAATACTGTCATTCTATCGAGGAGGCACAGGATATGTTTCGAAATCTGTTCAATCCGGACAGTGGGCTGATGATTACCATGAGCCGGATTACCGATGTAATATTTTTAAGCCTTTTTTGGCTGGTGTGCTGTATCCCGGTTGTAACTGCGGGAGCTTCCTTTGCAGCACTGTATGATGCCTCTTATCGGGCTTTCCGTGAAAATGAGAAGAATACCTGGAAGCGTTTTTTTTCCACCTTCCGGGATAACTGGAAATCCGGCATCCTGCCCACAATTCTGTTTCTGCTGGCAGGCGCAGGTCTTATGAAGGCGGTGATTGCACTTTGGAATCTGGCGGTGGTGGGGAGCCTTTCCTGGATGATGTTCTCTGCACTGGCTTTTGTGGCAATGGTGATCTTGGGTGTTCTCAGCGTGATGTTTCCTATGCTGTCCCGGTTTGAGAACAGTTTTGCCGCACTTGTGAAAAATACCGTATTTCTTTCCCTGGCCAACCTGCCCCGTACAGCAGTGCTGGGCATCCTCAATGCAATCACTTTGCTGCTGTGCCTGCGGCTGGTAGTTCCGGTATTTCTCCTGCCGTCGCTGTCTGCTTTACTGGGAAGCTATCTGATCGAACCCATGTTCAAGCCCTATATGAATGTAGAAAATGCTGCCGATTAAGGCGGCATTTTTATTTTACAAGCGTGGGAACCAGTTCGACCAGAGCATTGGCCAGTGTTTCGTGGCCTTTGCGGGTTAGGTGCATATAGTCTACCTGATTAAATTCGCAGCCCAGTTCCTGTGCATCCAGGAAGTGGCAGCCGATCAGGTCGCACTGCTCTTTATAATAATGCGCAAGCTCCCGGGACTTGGCGGCGCAGTTGGGCCCCATGGTGGGACCGACGATGCTCTCGTACATGCCTTCTCCGATGTGAGGCGGTGCGATTACCAGAATATTGGGCTCGTTGGGGCCCCAGCATTCAGTGGCCATGGCCTTCTTTACCAGCCGACCCATGCCAATGGCAACACAGGCTGCGGAAGCTGCAAAGCGCTCCTTTACATCGTTGGTGCCCAGCATGATAATCAGCAGATCCACAAACTCGTGGCTTTTCAGGCAAGGTGTGATATAGGTCAGGGCGCTGAGACCCTCGTGGATGGGGTCGTCAAAACAGGTGGTACGGCCGGACAGACCTTCTTCCACTACCAAATACTCCTCGCCGAGCTGCGCCTGGAGCCGACGGGTCCAACGTTCGGACTCGTTGAAGCGGATGCCACCGTCGGCGCAGTTTGCGGGATCTGCGCAATAGCCGTGGGTGTTGGAATCGCCCAGGCAAACAATATGTTTTTTCATGAGGAAAAACCTCCTTTCACACTGATATAAGAATACCATTTTTTGTAGTATCGTCAAGAGAAATGTGACACTTTCGGCAATTTGCAACAAAGGAACGGCAGGTTTTTGTACAGTTTGAAATTAATTTTCTGTTTCGAAATATTTCGGGAAATTATTTTCGAAATACGATTGACAAATGGTAATACATGGTGTAACCTTGGCTATAGAAAGCATAATCCGCAGTGTGCGGATGTGCCCAAAATTTATTATTTTAGGAGAGTACAATTATGAAGAAGCTTATCGCACTTCTGCTGGCTCTGGTCATGGTTCTGGGCCTGGCTGCTTGCTCCGTCGAGAAGACTCCTGCAGCTCCCGAAGCAGCACCTGAAGCAGCACCCGAAGCAGCTCCCGAGGCAGCTCCCGAGGCAGCTCCCGAGGCTGAGGAGCCCGCAGCTCCCGCTGTTGCAAGCGAGATTTCCCTGTGGACCTACCCCATCGGCGGCTGGGGCACCCAGGAGACCGTTGACGCTCTGATGGCTGACTTCGAAGCAGCTACCGGCATCAAGGTCAACGTTGAGTACCTGACCTACGCTGACGGCGACGACAAGGTCAACACCGCTATCGAAGGCGGCCAGGCTCCCGACCTGATCATGGAAGGTCCCGAGCGTCTGGTTGCTAACTGGGGC
>JAZMZJ010000063.1:0-6124 GCA_045585915.1 Faecousia sp.
GAGCTGAAGGCCAACCCCAACCGCCGCGCCAAGGGTACGGTTATTGAGGCCCGGCTGGATAAGACCCGCGGTCCTATCGCCACATTGCTGGTGCAGAACGGCACCCTGAATCAGGGCGATATCATCATTGCCGGCACAGCCGTTGGTCGTGTCCGTGTAATGACCAACGACAAGGGCCGCACTGTCAAGACTGCCGGCCCCAGCATCCCTGTGGAGATTACCGGCCTTGCCGATGTTCCTGCCCCCGGTGATGAGTTTAACGCCGTTACCGACGAGCGTATGGCCCGTGAGCTGGTTGAGCAGCGCCGTCAGGCTGCCAAGGATGCAGCAGCCAACGCCATGACCAAGGTGACTCTGGATAACCTGTTTGCCAAGATGCAGGAGGGCGAAATGAAGGAGCTGCCCCTGATCGTCAAGGCCGACGTGCAGGGCTCTGCCGAAGCAGTTAAAGCCAGCCTGGAAAAGATATCCAACGAGGAGGTCCGTGTACGGGTCATCCACACCGGCGTAGGCGCTATCAACGAAAGCGATATTCTGCTGGCTTCCACCGCAGGTGCCATTATCGTTGGCTTCAATGTGCGTCCTGATGCAGGCGCTCAGGCCAGTGCTCAGCGCACAGCTGTGGATATGCGGTTCTACCGGGTTATCTATGATGCCATTGACGAAATTGAGGCCGCTATGAAGGGCATGCTGGCTCCCAAGTTTGAGGAAGCCATCATCGGCCATGCCGAGCTGCGTAGGACCTATAAGGCCTCCTCCGTTGGCACCATTGCCGGCTGTATGGTTAAAGATGGCAAGGTCAGCCGGGATGCCCAGGTGCGTGTGCTCCGGGATAATATCGTTATCCACCAGGGCGAGGTGGGCTCTTTGCAGCGGTTTAAGGATGCTGCCAAGGAAGTTACTGCCGGCTATGAGTGCGGTATGAGCATCCTGAAGTTTAACGACATTAAAGAAGGCGACATTTTCGAATGCTTCGTCATGCAGGAAATTAAGAGATAAAGCTTTATGCCGTGCCGCGGTGCGGCACGGCATATGCTTCATATTACCAAAAGGAGGCTTATTTATGGCATCCAATCGAATTGGTCGGATCAATGAAGAAATCCAGAAGGAACTTTCTTCCCTGATCCGCAACCTGAAAGACCCCAGAGTGCAGAGCACAATGATTTCCATCACCCATGTGGAAACCACCCCTGACCTGCGCTATGCCAAGGTTTATGTAAGCTTTTTGCAGGAGGATAAAGCAACCGATGCCCTGAAGGGCTTGCAGTCTGCATCCGGTTATCTCAGGCGGGAGCTGGGCAGCAGTCTGAACCTGCGCTATACCCCTCAGCTGCAATGGGCGCTGGACGATTCCATCACCTATGGCGCAAAGATGCTGAAGCTTATCAATTCCTTAGAGGAAAATAAAAATGAAGATAATGACGGTTAAGGAAACAGCGGCGTGGCTGGGACGGCAGGATAACTTTGCAATCCTCACCCACCGCCGTCCGGACGGCGATACCTTAGGCTCAGGCGCAGCATTGTGCCTGGGCCTGCGCAGCTTGGGCAAGCAGGCTTTTTTGGTGGAAAACCCGGAGGTTACGCCTAAGTATGCCGGTCTTGTGGAGGGCCTTACCAAGCCCCTGCCGGAAGGGGGGGACACCCTTATTTGTGTGGACTGCGCCTCCAGCGATATGCTGGGCAGCCTGAGTTATCTTGCAGACCGGGTGGCCCTGCGGATTGACCACCACAGCACTGCCGATTCCTTTACCCCTATGGAGCTGGTGCAGCCCCAGGCAGCCGCCTGCGGTCAGACCATTTATGCGCTCCTTACAGAATTGGGCGTAACCATGGATAAAGCCATCGCCAATGCAATTTACACGGCAGTTGCCACAGATACAGGCTGCTTCCGCTATGCTAACACCACAGCTGATACCTTTTATGTGGCGGCAAAGTGTGCCGAGGCAGGCGCAGAGCTTTTTGCCATTAATCAGGAGCTATTTATCACCACCAGCCTTGCCCGGCTGCAGGTGCAAAGCTATCTGATAAACAATGCCCGTTTCAGCCAGGAGGGCCGGGTGGCAATTTGTCCGTTGCCCCTGCAGGCAGAACGGGATATGGGCGCTACGGAAGATGACCTGGAAAATATATCCAGCTTCCCCCGGAGCATCCAGGGAGTAAAGATTGCAGCCACCATCCGGGAAAATCCCGATGGGCTGCTAAAGCTTTCCGTCCGGGCTGTGCCGGGCTATGATGCTGCGGCGGTATGCGCTGTGTTTGGCGGCGGCGGTCATAAAGGCGCTGCCGGAGCAAATCTGCGTATGACTATGGAAGAGGCGGTGCTGGCCGTAGAGCAGGCTATGCCCGTAACGGAATAATGCTATGGACGGAATCGTGATTGTAGATAAGCCCCAGGGCTGGACAAGCCAGGATGTGGTGAGCAAGCTGCGTGGCGTATTCAAAACCCGGCGTATCGGTCACGGTGGCACGTTGGACCCTTTGGCCACCGGTGTGCTGCCGGTGTTTGTGGGCAGAGCTACCCGGGGTGTGGAGTTTTTTGAACACGCAGACAAAACCTATGAGGCGGTGCTGCGCTTAGGGCTAAGCACCGATACTGAGGATATTACCGGCACGGTTTTGGAAGAAAAACCGGTGAAAATAACCTGTGAGCAGCTTTTGGATGTTCTTCCCCAGTTTCGTGGGGATATTATGCAGGTGCCGCCTATGTATTCTGCCATAAAGGTTAACGGTCAAAAGCTTTATGACCTGGCCCGTAAGGGCAGACAGGTGGAGCGCCAGAGCCGTCCTGTAACCATTCATAAGCTGGAATGCCTGGAATTTGACGGCCTAAGGGCGAAGCTGCTGGTCCATTGTTCCAAGGGTACTTATATCCGCACCCTGTGTAAGGACATTGGGGCGGCGCTCGGCTGCGGCGGCTGCATGGAGCGGCTTCGCCGGGTAAGCGCCGGAGCATACACCATCGATAAGGCGGTGAGCCTGCAGGAATTGGTAGCAATTGATGCACCGGAAGGCTACTTAATGCCGGTGGACAGCCTTTTTGAAAGGTATGGAAGCATAACCCTTACCGAAAAGCAGACTCTGCGCTGCCGCAATGGCAACAGCTTTTCCGTGAGCTTGCCGGATGGCACCTACCGGGCCTATAGTCCCCAAGGGGAATTTCTGATGCTGGCCAAGGTTGAACAGGGAGTTATGTCAACCATTAAAAGCTTTTTTGCTGTGTAACAGTACCCTGCGAAGAAAGGACTTGGAGATATGAATAAAATATTTGCTCTGGGTTTTTTCGACGGAGTGCATCTGGGCCATCAGGCCCTGCTTTCTGCCTGCTGCCGAATGGCTCGGGAAATGGGGGCAGAGCCCTGGGCTGTTACTTTTGACAAGCATCCGCAGACCCTGTTCACCGCCCAACCCCCAAAGCTTATCAACAAAAATACCGACCGGGTGGCGCTGCTGCGCAGCTATGGCATGGAGCAGGTAATCGTTTATCCTGTAACGGAGCAGACCATGGCGAAGCCCTGGGAGACCTTTTTGGAGGAGCTTACTAACCAGGGAGCGACCGGCTTTGTATGCGGCAGCGATTTTCGCTTTGGCTGCCGGGGAGAGGGTACTGCTCAAAAGCTGCAAGGATATTGCACAGAAAATGGCCTTGCCTGCGCCATTGTGGAGCAGCAGACTATGAAGGGCATCCGTATATCCTCCACGCATATCCGCGCTTTGCTGGAAGCCGGGGATATGGCAGAGGCCAACGCCTTTTTGGGACATCCCCATGTGCTCACAGGCCAGGTGGTGGGCGGCAGGAAACTGGGGCGTACCATTGGTATTCCCACAGCAAACCTGCTGATTCCTGCAGATGTGGCAGCGCCCAGACACGGCGTATATGCCTGCAAGGCGCAATTTGACGGCGCAGAATATATGGCGGTGACCAATGTGGGCACACGGCCCACGGTGGGGGGCCACCGGGTGACTGTTGAGTCCTGGCTATTGGATTTTGCAGGCGACCTGTATGGCAAAACCCTTACTCTGCGGTTTTATGAATTTCTGCGCCCGGAACAAAGATTTGATTCTTTGGAGAAATTGCAGGGGGAAATTCAGAAAAATGCCCTGCAAACCCGGGAAATATTTGAAAAAAGCTGAAATTTTTTCTTTACATTTGGAAAAACTTATGGTAAGATAGTCGGGCTGGCTATGGCCGGTGCGATTTTATGCCCATTGCTCAGTTGCGGGAGAAAGCCAAAGCGCGTTTCACCAACCCCTACTTAGCTTTGCGGTAAATATGAAAAAAGGTGGAAATAACTATGATTCTCAAGGAAAAGAAGACCCAGGTAATCCTGGACAACGCAACCCATGAAGGCGATACCGGTTCTCCCGAAGTACAGATCGCCATCCTCACTGCCCGCATCAACGAGCTGACCGATCACCTGCGCGTGCACAAGCATGATAACCACTCCCGTCGTGGTCTGCTGATGATGGTTGGTAAGCGCCGCAGCATGCTGGACTATCTGGCACGCAAGGACATCAACCGCTACCGCGCGATCATCGCCAAGCTGGGTATCCGTAAGTAATTTTGGGAAAGGGCGACGGATATTCCGTCGCCCTTTTTTCAAAGAAGCAACCGGGAGGGCATTTTAGCAGTTGAAAGGGCTGCCGAATATCGGCATTCGTTTCAAGTGCTAAAACCTCCCACACAAAAGAAAAATGGAGGTATAACTATGATTACTCGCAAGCAGTATCCCAACCATCATGTTTATGAGATGGAAATTGGCGGCCGTCCCTTCACTGTGGAGACCGGCAAGGTTGCTGAGCTGGCCAATGCTGAGTGCATCTGCCGCTATGGCGACACCGTGGTGCTCACGACCTGCACCTGCAATCCCATCCCCAAGTCCGGCATCGACTATTTCCCTCTGACCATTGAGTTTGAGGAGCGTATGTATGCCGTGGGACGTATTCCCGGCTCTTTTAACCGCCGTGAGGGCAAGCCCTCCGACCGTGGCATCCTCAACAGCCGTATCATCGACCGTCCTATGCGTCCTCTGTTTGACGAGGAGCTGCGTAACGACACTGTTGTTACCTGCACGGTTTTGGCTAACGACTATGAAAACCCTGTGGAAGTGGTAGCTTCCCTGGGCGCCTCCATTGCCATCGCATCTTCCGATGTGCCCTGGAACGGTCCTGTTGCCACCACCAATGTTGCCCATGTTGGCGACCGCTATATCGTAAACCCCTCTGCTGACGAGCGTGAGGCCTGCGATTGCTTTGTGTGCATCGCTTCCACCTTCGAGAAGGTGGTTATGATCGAGACCGAAGCCAACGAAGCTCCTGAAGCCGTTGTGCTGGAGGCCATCCGTATCGCCCACGAGACCAATATGGAAATCGTGAAGTTCATCAATGGCATTGTGGCCGAAATCGGCAAGCCCAAGTTCACCTTCGAAAAGGCTGCTGTGAACCACGACCTGCTGAATGACCTGATGGAGTACGGCCTGGGTCAGATTGAGTACGCTCTGGACACCGATGACAAGAACGTCCGTGAAGAGCGCCTGACCGCTGCCCGGCTGGACTTTGCTGATAAGTTTGGCGAAAAGTACGAGGACTTTGAAACCCACATTGAGGTCTGCCTGTACAAGATGCAGAAGAAGGTTGTCAAGAAGTGGCTGCTTCAGGGCAAGCGCGTTGACGGCCGTGGTATGGATGATATCCGTCCTCTGGATGCTCAGGTTAGCCTGCTGCCCCGGGTACACGGCTCCGGCCTGTTCTCCCGCGGTCAGACTCAGGTGCTTTCTATCTGCACCCTGAACACCCTGTCCGCTGCTCAGAAGCTGGACACCATCTATCCCGAAGAGACCAAGCGCTATATCCACCACTATAATTTCCCCTCCTTCTCCACCGGCGAAGCAAGAGCTGCGCGTTCCACCTCCCGTCGTGAAATCGGTCACGGCGCTCTGGCCGAAAAGGCTCTGCTGCCTGTGATTCCCTCTGTGGAGGAGTTCCCCTATGCTATCCGTGTGGTATCCGAGGTGCTCAGCTCCAACGGCTCCACCTCTCAGGGCTCTATCTGCGGCTCTACTTTGGCTCTGATGGACGCCGGCGTGCCCATCAAGCGCCCCGTTGCAGGCATCTCCTGCGGTCTGAT
>JAZMZJ010000064.1:0-39940 GCA_045585915.1 Faecousia sp.
GTGGTCTGCGCCCAGCACACCGATATAAAGCCCCACACCGGGCTTTTCCATAACCTCCCAGGGAACGGTAGCGGCATCCTGCAGGCAGCTGACAGGGTAGCTCCTGCTGCCGGCGCGAAACACCGCCGTTTTGTCAAGGCCTTCCCAGGCTTCATCAAATGTAAATTCCACCGGCAAGCCCACCGTGCCGCTGGTGAGCACCGGTTTTTCTGTAACACAGGCATCGCTGCCGGTCACCGTAATTTTAATAGACTTCATATTTACCTCCTACGCAACCACATATAAACCGCAAGATAGGGTGGCATATTGTTATGGGGTTCTCCACCGCCGGTTACGTCCGTATTATTGATCCAGTTGGGGTATCGATTGGGAGCAGACGATTCCATACCCTGTATCGTTACGCTGGAACTTCCGCTTGCGCCTTTCCAATAAACCGGCACATTGTGCTCGTGGGACGGAATTTCATCAACCGTCAGGGTGTGCTCCGCTTCACCGCCCTGGCTGCCTGCCTCGTACACATCACCGGCTGCCAAAAGAAAGCTATCTTTAATGCGCTCCCAACTGCCGCCAAACAGCTGAGCGGGGTCCGTTTCATTGGCGCTTATATAAATAGCGCCCACCGGGTAGATATGCTCCCACAGGGCCTTGCCAGCCACCTGCAAACCGGCGTTGGCGTGAACGGGTACGTGGAAAGCAAAATCGTTCTGCCCCCAGTCAAATACTGGGATACCGGGCTTCACGGCAACATCCGTCTGCACCTGCATAACCGCATCCTCTGCGATAACTGTCAAAAAATGGAAGCTACTGTAATCCAGTCCCTCCAATGTGACCTGGGCCTCATAAGTCCCCTGGGAAACTGTCGGCTGCAGCTGCACCTGCTGGTCCAAGCAACTGCAAACCAGGGTCAGAGCATTGTCCCGGGCGCCAAAGCTTCCGTCAAAATAATTGCCCCAAAGGTTAATCACCACCCTGCCGCTGGTAGGGTCTAACCGCTTTGCGGTGGCGTTGACGGTAAGGGGTATATAAGGCACCATAGGTAAGGTTCGTTGGGTTTGGGTGATATAACCACGGCTGTCAGTTGCCCTGGCAGTGAAAAGATTGCGCTCCACCCTGTCAAGCTGCAGCCCGTCTGTTTGCACACCGTCTATGGTTGCAGATACAATGGTTGCCCCGTTTTTCCCCTGGGCATGAAGGGTGCATTCGGCACAGGAGGCATAGCGCACCAAGGTGCCTTCGTCCCCTGTCAGCGCCAGGGTATCGGGATTTATATCCCGAACAGTCAGCTCCACCTGAGGCGCGCACAGGCTCTGCCTGGCTGTTACGGTAAATTCCGCCATTTGGGGTAAGCCTATTTGGATATCCCCGTTATAGGTAAGGCAGGTAAGCTGCACCTGTGCCGTTGGACTATCGGGCATCAGGTCATAAAAAAAGGCCGGTATCTGAAAAGCGATAACCGTATCCGTTATTTTTTGCGGTGCAGCTGCCAAAGCGCCGCTTGCTGTTAAATAGCCCCGGTAGCCATTGCAGGATAGGGCGATGGTATGGGTATAGGCAGCATTTTTTCTGCTCACCGTAACCATACACACCGCCTCCACATATCCGTCGGTAGCGCCTATGGAGGAAGCCAAAGCGATGGTGTCCAGCTCGATGCTTTGGCTGATGGCGGTGGATTCCAAGGTTGTGCCGGGAATGCTGCCGGTGGCCGAAAGCTCTATTTGGGCGCAGCCATAAGCATCGTGGTCCACCCGGGCAGTATGGGTGATGGCAACGGTGTTGCTTGCATATGTAATGGAAACATACCGGCTTTCACTTTTGCCACCTGCGCCGATTTTCATTTCTCCCACCCAGGTGCCGGAGGTGGTAAAGCCTGTGTTGGTACGGGAGTAAGTGAGGGTTGCCGTTACCAAAGAATAGTTTTCCTCCGGGTATTGCACCGCCTCCCAGGTTATTTTGGGCTTAATAAATGCATTATTGGTACTTCCGTAAAATTCACCGTTTAGCGCCATATGTTCCTCCTATGTAAAAGCAGGCCGTCCGTTTACCATCGGTGCCGTTGCTATAGTCCTCAAAACGGGCATTATCCCCTATCACCAAATAATTGGCCACCGTAACATCCCGGGCAGCCACGCCCTGATTATTGGCCTGCAAAATCACCTGACCGGAGCGACGCACATACATACCTGTGTGGTCCAGCAGGTTTTCCATTTCCTGGCCGTTTTTCTGAATGGAAAGGCCATCCTGGGTAAAGGTATAGCCGGTGGCAGTGACCACCTGGGAAACCCCGTCTTCCAGAATGCTTTCAATTTGCAGCTTGGCAGACCGGCTATCCAGCTCCAGCTTGGTTAACTGCTGACGGATACCGTCGCTGCCCTCCTGCTGACTTTGCACCTGGGTGCGAATGCCCTGCAAATCCAGTTCCATACGGGCCATATTCCCAGCCATATCCGCATTTTCTGCCAAAATGCCGTCCACATCGGTCTGCAGCCGCAGCACCTTGCCGCCAAGGGCCTTATAATCCGTTTGATTCCGGGCCCGGGTAGCGCCCCGATTTGCGCTGCCGGTACAGTAGATGGTATCCTTCCCCCGGGTGCGTTTGCGCTCCATGGCATAAGCTGTCAAGGCTTTGCCGGCAGAAACTACCGTGAAAATCTGTCCGGGACAAATGTCCAGCGCGCTGGGCACAGTAAGCTGACAGGGGGTGTAGCTTACCTGCCGCAGCCGCTCATAAAGGGTCTGGGCAACCGGCAGCAAGGCCTCGCCGCCGGTTGCCGTAAGATAGGGATTGCCCTGAATGATATATATATTTTCACCGGTTGCATCCGGTGGATAAACCGTGCCAACATCCGTCTGCTCAGCACGAATCTGCACGGCAGTTATGGGGGAAACAGCATAGTCTGCGCAGCTTAAGCTGCCTGTATAATAAAAGCTTTCCCCCTGGCAGTTCACCTGTAAGCTGCTTTGCCCATACCAGGCAAACTCCACTTTCCCCTGAGAGTTAGCCCGGCAAAAACAGCCGGCGGCCTCTGCCGCCCAGGCAACCAGCTGCCGGCCGGTTACCTGATTGGCGGCAAACTTACCGATGCTCAGCTCCCCATTGGGAATTTGGTCATTTGCAAGCTCCAGTCCACTTTCTTTCAGCACCATTTTCACAAAATCCAGCAGACTGTAAGGCCAGCCCTGCAGACCTGCAACAAATTCCGTAAAATCCCGGTCCAGGCAGCTGATGGGGTCATAGGCTGTGAGCTTACACACATTGCCGCTGCGTTGGGGCTTTTCCAAAATAAACTGCCCCACAACCGTCCCCGTATCCTTATCACACAGGGTAACCCGCGCTCCGGCCTGCAGACCGGGCAGGTGCCCGGTAGCCCACAGGGTTGCCTCCAGCATGGTGCTGCAAACTGCGCCAAAGGCAATATCTGTCTGTGTGTTTACCTTTTGGGTCAATGTAACCTGCTCGATGGCCGGATCTGCTCCCGGGCCGGAGGAAAGCACCGTGCCATCGGCTAAAATAAGTATATGCTGCATACGCTCCCTCCTAACAGGCTATGATGCGAAAGCTGTAGCCGTTCCACAAGCCTGTGCGGGCATTACGCCAGGAGATGGCATATTTACTCCGGTAGCACACCGTTTCCTCCGCCTGACCGTCAAGACGGGAAGGATGGGTGAAGGTGAAGGTGGGCGCATCGGGGAAAAGACTTTCCATATATTGCCGTTCCTGTTCCGTAAGGGATGCATAGGTAAATTCCCAGTATGGCACCTTGTAGCGGGCAACCGACCGATGCATAAAACCGGCCTCATCCCGCCCCGAGGTGCCATAATCCAGGTCCTCATATCCTATGCTCACACCTGCATCCGGTGCCAGCATACTCTGCCCGTTTACTTTAAAAAGTTCGGTTATTTCTCTCATATGCATCCTCCTGTCACCGCCAACAGCTTCTGCTGATGGCGCTGCACTGCAGCCGCTAAGGCACCGTCAGACACATCCAGGGTAAAAATCGCCTGCAAAATCTGCTCCTGCCGCTGAGTCACTGCGTTAAAGCCGGCCATCACACCGTCCAGCCGGTCCTCCAACGCCAACAGCACCGCCTCCTGAATGGTAGAAAGGGGCGCTTCCACATTGGTGCCGTGCTTTTGGTCACCCACCACAGCCAAAAAGGGCTTGTTGGCAGGTAATACCGCGCCCTTTGCAAGCCGGGGAATGGTGGGCATATTTACCCCGGGCAGGTTAAAGCCCAGGGACTTGCCGCCCACACCGGGCACCCAATCGGGAACGGTGAAGCGTATGCTGTTAACCGCTTGAGAAAGGCCGTTAAAGGCGCCGGAGATGCTGCTGAGCATACCGTTAAACACGCCAATGATACTATTCGCCGCATCTTTAGAGCTTTGCTCCATAGGCCGGCTGACCTGCTGGGTAAACCAGCCGGTCAGATTGCCCCATATCTCCTTCAGCCCCTTCCAGGCGCTTTCTGCCGAGCCGGTAAGCAACCCCCAGCTGCCCGACAGGGTATCCACCTCCGGCAAAAGCAGTCTTATTGCCATAAGCATGGCAGCCAGCCCGGGATTTGTCTGCTGCGCCATGGTGCTGAACAGATTGAAAGCCACAGCCAATTGATAGGTCATACTTTCCAGCTCGTTGCCATCGCCGCTGAGATTCTTCATGGTGAGTCCTGTTTCATCCAGGATAGCTATGAAGCTGTTAATGGTAGGGGTGGCAGATTCAATCCAGGCAGAAAAGCTGCGGAAATTTTCCGTCATTTTCTCCAAATCGGCAATAAGCTGCTCTGCATACCACCGGCTCATTGGCTCCAGAAAATTCTCCCACAGCCAAATAAACGCCGGCTTCAATTCCTGAATTGTCTTATCCAGGGTCTGCAGCGCCTGGGTTAAAAGCTCCAAAAACACCGGCAGAAAATCCTCTGCCGCCCACTGGGCAAGGGGCACCAGCAGATTATGCCATGCCCATTCAAGGCCCTCAAACAGCGTTCTGGTGATGGGCTCCAGAGCAAGCTTCAGCTCCTGGAAGCCGGCAATTGCCGGCCCCATATCAAAGCTTTTAAATGGCTCAAAAAGCTGGGTCAGCCAGTCAGAAAAGGCCTGCCACTGGGGTGCAATTTCCCCCACATCCGGTGCAAAAAAGCCTGATACGCTGTTGCTGTCCAGCCGTTCCAGCTGGTCAAAGCCGGCCAGTGACCGCTTAAGGGCCTGGGTGGCTGCCAATGCATCCTGGGCGCTGCCGGCATAACTATCTGCAGCCTGGCTGCAGCCAAACAGACTGCGCAGCGCAGCCCCTACACTCTGGGCAAAGCCGGTGAGGGCGGCGATTGCTTGCCTCAGCAGTGGGATAAGCGCCTGGGCCAAGGGTGCAGCCGCCTGAATAAGGGCAACCTTCAGGGAATAAAGGTCCTGCTGCACCCCATAAAGGGCAAGGGCCAGGTCACCGCCCACAATTCCTGCCATTTCCTTTAGCTTTGCAGAGGTGTCCACCACAAAGCTATCCAAAGCATCTGTTACAAAGGCCCGGCAATTATCCCTGAACGCATTTTTTACCTTTGTCATTATGGATATAAACTTGCGCTCCACAAGCTTACCCAAAGACTCAAGCTCCTTTTTCAGGTTCTCGAGCATCTCCCTGTAGTCCTTGGAGGTCAGGGTTTGTTCCTCTTGATTATTTGCCATTGTGCACCTCCTTAGCCAGGGAATCAACGCAGGCCCAGCCGGTCCTTCAGGGCCTGACGCTGAGCCTGCTCGTAGCCAGAATAACGGGGCTTTAGGTCCACCCGGGACTTATTCTCCCGATAATAATCCCGTTCCCAGCCCTCCAGCTTTTTTCCCTGGCGCAATTTACTGCGGATGGCAACAAGGGTGCTCAGCTGACCCTGGCCTATGGCGTAAAACCAACCAAGAAAGGTCCACCAATGCACATATGGCAGGGCGCGGATTTCCTGCCCTGCCACCTTGTTCACATCCGATGCAATCACAGCGGCGTCCTGCTGCCAATCGATAAGCTTGGGTCCGGGGCAGTCATTTGACTCCTGACCGCCTGCAATAAACCAGCTCATATATCGGGCAGCTTCCGGAAGATCCGGGTCAGGCACATCCCCCTCAAAAAACAGGGCGATGGCCACCTGCCACCGAAGATACTCCGGCAGGTCCGGGTCCTCCAGGCAGGAGAAGATATCCAGTATTTCCCGAAAATCCGTATGCAGGTCATACATCCTGCCGCCCACCACAGCCTGAACCGGCAGGCTGAAGCCCCCGGTCACCGGGCTGCCCTGCGGGCCTTGGCCTGATTGACCGCCTGCCGGGCGCAGCGCTTAGCCCCTGCCTCCAGCACAGGCCGCAGCGCATCAAACAGATTGTGGATTACCCGTTTGCCATTGTCCGCCACGGCAAAAAGGCTGATGCCGCCAAGAATCCTGTCGAAATCGTTATCCGCACCGAACACCCAGCTAAGCAGCTCCTTAACCTTGCGGTCAGTCAGCTGCATCAGCTGCACCATGCCTTGGGCATCCCCTTCCTCCAGAGCCTCAGCCTGGGTGAAAAGCTCCTTTTCCAGTGCCTCCATTTTCTTGGCAGAGTCCATAAACCGGGCATACACATTGGGGTCACCGGGGTTAAAACGCAGCACCCCTTCCCCATTGATACGGAATTCCTGCACGCCGCTGTCAAATGTAATCTTCTCCATACCTTTCTCCTTTCGGCTTTAAGCCTGGGTAAACACCCGGGTAGCTACATCAAAAGTGCCCTTGACCTTTTTGCCGGTAAAATGGAGGGTAAAGGGAATCTGATAGCCGGTGGTGTCACCGCCGTAGCTGTTGATTTCCACATAGGCCTCCTCCCGGGTGGCAGGGTAAACGCCATCGGTCTGCTCCTCCCAGAGCTTGACCTCCACCACATGGGTCTTCACATCATCCAGCACCAGCTGGTCATCGATAATGCTCTGCAGACGGGCAAACAGGGCGCTGTCCTTTTCTGCATAATAGGGCTCCACAGAAGCAGTTTTCTCGTAAGAGGAAATCAGGATGCTGGTGTTGCCCAAAATGTTCTTCTTGGTTTCCACCTGGGCAGACAGCTCAGGGCTGAATTCCTCCAGGTCCCTGCCCAGCTGCTCATACACGCTTTCACCCTCTGCAGCAGCATCGATAAAGTGGGCAAGATACTTTCTTTCAATTTTTGCCATTTATTTCACCTCATAAAGTTTCATATAATCTGCGCTCAGCTCCACCGCATAGGTGGCAGTATGGGCGCCGTCTGTCCGTTCCAGCCTGCCGTTTTGTGCGTAAATTACGCTGCTTTCCGGCACATCCCCAAACCGGGGCGCCAGGCCCAGGGCATTTTGCTCCTGGACCCAGTGCTGAAAATCCACCATAGCGGAAAAGCCGTCCGAGGCATAAGCCGGGGCGCAAAAGCGCAACACAAAGCTGTGCCGGCAGCGCTCCTGTCGCCGGCCCTGCACATCCTGCCGCACATCCATCACCTGTATTCCCTTGGAAAACAGGCCCAGGCTGCCGGTTTGCTGACAAAGCTCCCCGGGCACCACAGTGCCCCCACCCCAGCCGGGAAAGGACTGCACCCATCGGGCAATCATATTGACCATAGTAGCCTCCTTCAGCAGCCTGCCTCGGTGTGGCAGGGCTCATTTTCCCAATAGTAGGTTTTTACCCACTGCAAAACACTCAGCCCCGGCACGTTGGCAGGCACAAAGCTCTGCCACTCATTGGTTGGCACCTGCGGCCCAACCCCGGGATATACCAGGTCACCGGCCATAAGCTGCTTTTTACCGGGTATAATCAGCCGGCACTTTTTCTTAAGGCGCTGGCCATATCCATCCTGGGAATAGGTCTCCTCCAGAGAGAACCAGCATTTATCCAGCTCCCGGCGGACAAGCTCCTGCCCCTGCCTGCGATATACCGTCACCTTTTGATTGCAAAAGCTGTAATCCAGCGGACAACTCATCTCGCCACCCCCCGGTAAAAATCCAGGTAAATCCGGGCCTGCTGAAACAGGAGTCTGTCCAACGCCCGTTGGGTGTGCAGGCTGTCCTCATAGCGCACAGACACGCCACCCACCGTTGCAGAAATCACACCGTTCTGACGGGCGGTGTACCCATATGCCGCCTCTGCCATAGCACAAAGAGCCATTTTCTCCGAGGTATCGCCGCAGGGCACTACCTGATAGATGCGCTTGAACCGTTGCAGGGCCTGCTGCGCCCGGGCAACCATCCCGGAAAAAGCGGTTTCCGGAATGGCACTGCCCAGGTAGCTGTTCACATAGAAATCATAGTCCACCATTTAGCAGTGCCTCCCCGGTCAGATGCTCTCGATGGCAATGCCCTTGAGGACAGCCGCCTTCATGGTATTCTTCAGGGCGATGCCGGCAACCAGCTCCACCTCGCCGGTCTTTACGGCACCGGGAGCATTCAGATCGGGCATATAGCTGCAAATCACACCGTCGCCGGTGGGAGAAATGCCGTGCAGGCCATCCAGGCCCAGGGATACGGCATAAATGGCAGTTTTGCCCTCAGCGTCGGTTTCCACCACATCCTTAGAACCTTCGCCGTCAAAGTACTTGCCCATATCCAGCATGGGCACGCCGGCATAGGTTTCCACCGTGCGGCCAAAGTCATCGGTGGTGCGCTCATAGTAGCCTGCCCGACGGGCAATGGAGCGCAGCTTAATGAGCATAGCCCGGTTCATCAGCAGCATGGAAGGTGCGCCGTCCAGAGTGCTGATAAAGGCGTCCATTTCGTCCAGGAAGGCATTGTAGTTCTCATCCAGTTCCTGAGAATTCTTCAGGCTCACCTGGCACGTCAGCTCATTGGCAGTGCCGGAAAGCAGCTTCTTCAGGCCGTCAAAGGTGCCGCCCACATAGCCCTCGGCCTCCTCGGCAGCGCCGTTGATGGTGAGGTTATGGAAATAGTTGGCAGTTGCCTTAATTTTCTGCTCTGCCTGGAAGGCCAGCTCATCGGCAGCGCCGGAGGTATTCTGCAGCACCCGGTCAATCTGGAAAGAGCCGCCCATAATGATAGCGCCGGTGGTCTTTTTCTCACGCAGAGCCTCACCGGGAGTATACTCTGCATTGATGGTACGCACGCCGGCAGTGGAGGGGGTCTTCAGCTGAATATAGCCATAAGTCAGGGTGCTGCCGCCGGTGCCGGGGCTGATGACATTGTCAAACACCATATTGTCCAGCAGCAAAGAGCTGCGACGGAACATATCCACGATCTGCTGATCCACCTTGTCGGCCATGCCGACCTTTGCCTGTGCAAGTGTAATTGCCATAGTTAATTACTTCCTTTCAAATTTTTCCCTTAATGCGCCTGCCAAGGTGGCAGGCTTTTCCTGTAGGGCACCCTGAAAGGTGCCTGTTCCCCGGGCATAGGGAGGGGGTGTGGGGTCATCACCAAACAGATAACCGCATTCCTCCTGCAGCCCCTGCAGGGCTTCTCCGATGGCTTCGTGGGGATTTTCGGCTGCGCGCAGAGCCTCCACATCCAAAAGGGCGGCAATGGCCTTGGCATTTTTGCCCTTTGCCCGGGTAATTGCCTCACCCAAAATGCCCTGGAATTTCAGCTCGCCGATTTCCTGGCGGTGGGCTTCCACCGCGCTGTCATAGCTTTCCTTCCATTGCTGGGCGCTCTTGCCCTCAAACAGCATTTCCTTTGCCGCCTGGATATCCTTTCCGTTTTCTGCCATAATGGCGTCGATTACCTCCTTGGGGAGGGGTTCTTGGCCAATGCGGATGCCTTGCAAAAATTCTCGCTTCATAGCTTTTCCTTTCTTCCGCTACGCTTTGATTACGGAGGTTGCTTCTCCCGCGGTTGGCGTTTTTACGCCCGCCACGGCAAAAATGGATATGAAAAAAGCACCTTTAGGTGCTTTCATCAACTGGTATATAAGTATCGCGGATGGCCTGCAGCTGCTCCGGAGTTTTCCAGGGCAGGTCAAACCGCCAGGCAAGGGCGATCTCCGGCTTCAGGATGCCGGCAGACACCATATTCATATAGCCCTCCCAGGTAGCCTCCTCGTCATAAAGAACACCGTTGCCCCAGTCCACACTGATAATGCCTGCCTGGGCCCGCTTGCCGTAAAGGGTGCTTAAAATGGCGCACAGGTTTGCGCTCTGCTGCAGTGCCTGCTGCCACATTTGCTGAAAATCCATAACCGTCAGATTATAGTCCCCGGCGCTGGAGGTAATTTCTGTGGCAGTGCGCTCCTCGGCATTGGCATCGCTGAGCATACCGCGCTTTAACCCAATAATGCTCTCCACATTTCGCAGGTATTCCTGCTTCCGGGCAAGGTACGCCTGCTCACGCAGCTGGGGAGAAAAGGCAGTGATGCCCACCTGCTCCGGGTCATCGTCCAGACCCACAAACAGGGTATCTTCCAGACCGGTGCCATCTCTGAGCAAATCCCGGGAGGCAATGATGCGGCTTTTGCCCCGATCAAATTCGCCCTTAAGCTGAGCTTCGTTTTCATCGATATTGGCAATGAGCCCCTCTACGGCGGCATACACCGCCACACCGTCGGCAGAGCCGTCCACGCAATTGAGCATGGGCGTGCGCAGCTGCACCAGGCCAACAGAACCCACAGGCTTTGGAAAGCGGTAGGCATCTTGCAAGGAGGCAAATAGTGGGCAGCTGCCAAGGGGCACGGCAACGCCAAGGTTTTCCCCGTTTGATGCCTTATAGAGCTTGTTTTCTATGGTCAGGTAACCCTGCTCGTCCACCCAGCGCCGTTCCAGCAGGGTATAATAGTGATTTTGCCAGGTGCTCCGCTGGACCATACCCACATCGGTGGGCATCCCCCGATGGTCTCTTGCAAAAATAAGCATCCGGTTTCTGGGAATGAGGGTAAAGTCCATATGCGTCCCACCCACGCAGGGCTTTAGGTAGCACTCACCGCCCACAAGGGCAAGCTGCATTGCCTCCTTTGCTCTGGCATCCAAAAGCCCAATGATGCCTTCCGTGAAAGGGTCATCGGCAGATGCCCGATATTCACCGAACACGGTTTTCACCAGCTTGCTGACCACCGTATAAGCAATGCGCTGGCAAGGGTCACTATCCCGGGTGGCCTGACGGTCATAGTACATAGCAAACCAACGGTCAATTGCCTTACGCATGGCCTTTGTGGTGATGTCCGCCTGATTAAAAGCGGCTTCGTAATCATAAATACTCATGCTTTTTCTCCTTCTTTGCCCATGGTTCTTACCCGACGGATGCCCCGCTCCAAGCCCCTTATGTAGGCGCGCAGGCAGGCAATTTCATGGGTAAGCGCCTCCTTTTCCCGGCAAAGGGCGCGGTTATCCTTTAACACCGTTTCCTTTGCCCACATTGGTAAAAAGCGGTCAATGAGCCATTTCTTCATGATTTCCCAACCTTTCCAAAATATATTTTTCCCGGCTTAACACCGTTGCGCAGAAATAGCGGATGTCATCCATTGCATGGTCGTTTTCCTTGGTAGGCTTATCCCCCTCCTCCTGCCAGCTATACAGGGCAAACTCCCGTAGCGTATCCCGGCAGCAGGGCGCAAACTGCAGCGCCCCGGCCTGCAAAAGGGTGGATACCAGCCGAATACCGTCCAGCACGGCGTTTTTGGCCTTTCGCACGGAAAACCTGCCGTGGCGGCGAATGACGGCAATAAAGGATGCTGCCGAAGGGTCCACCACCACCTGTTCAATCCGTCTTTGCCCGGCCAGCCGCTCCAGAAAGCTGTAATATTCTTCATCGGTATACATTTTTCCGGAAGCGCGCCCATCGTGATAGAACTCCGCCACCCGATAGGCTTTATCCTCTGCTATGCACCAAAGCCCGGCAGAAAAGGGGTTGCGGGTGCCATAGTCCACGGAAATATAGTATCTTCCGTTTTTCGGCAGGTTTTTTGCCAAATGTCGTGCCGGGTCAAAATCATACACCAAACCTTCTGCCAGGCACCACTGACCGAGCACATACCTGCGGTAGAACACCCCGGTATACATCTGCTCATACCGCAGGCGAATATTGGGATCAAGCCCCGGATTGTCCGCCATGGTGAAATGCAGATGCAGCGCCCGTTTTTTGGCTGCGCCCAATATCCAATCCTTGTAAAACCAATGCTCCGGGCCGGCAGGATTACAGTTAAACCACAGCTTTGACCCTGCTACAGAGCACCGGGCGCAGGTCTGCTCCACAAAGGACCGGGGCATGAGCGCCACCTCATCCAGCAGCGCCCCAGCCAGGGTGATGCCCTGTATCTGCTTATAAGAGCTTTCGTCCAAGCCGCCAAACAGATAATAGGTGTTCTGCCGGTTTTTATAGCGCACAGTGAGCTTATTCTCCCCCCGGTTTTCCTGAATGTGCATCAGTCCACCCAGCCAGCTACTAAGGTTTGCCACCACATTCCGCCGCAAGGAGGACACGCTTCTGCCGCAAAGGCCAAAATTTTGGTTTTGAAAGGTGAGCATACTCCATAAGAAAAAACCGTCTGCCATGCAAACGGTTTTTCCGGAGCGCACCGCCCCGTCGCATATGATGGCGTCATAGTTCTTAAGGCCGGGCCTGTTCCACCAGGTCATTGCCAGAATCTGACGCTTGCTGAATTTCCGGTATATCACTTAGGTCTATCTCCTCCCCTGTAGCTGCCAGGATTGCCTCCAAAAGGTTACTTTGCTCTGCCGGGCTCTTGCCGGTGGACGCGCCAAACAGCCCCAAGCAGCTGCCCAGCATTTCCAAGGCCTTAAGCTTATCGTAAAACTTGATTTTCCAGCCTCCGGAGGTTTTTTCCATATAGGCGATGGCGGCTGCCTGCTCCGGGGACAGCCCGTCTATATTCAGCTCCAGGCGGTCATCCTGATAGCGCAGGCAATCGGTGGCCTTGGCAAGGCCGATGGCTTTGAGCTCAGAGAGCACCTGCAAGGCATCCTGAGGCATATCCTTCATTGTTTTTCCTCCCTTCGTCCGCTTTCCACAATGCCACAATACCACAGTCTTTTGTATAAAACCTCCCACTTTTTTCCCACATACAAAAATGACTTGCCAAAAAAGCTGCAAACGAAAAAGAGCGTGTTGCAACTAATTTTTCTGCAACACGCCCATCATAACAACATACTGCGACTATATCTCCCGACCTCCGAACTTATGCCCACAACGATACATATGGCGTCCAAGCTCCTCTGACATCTCCATAAAAGCCAAAATGATTTCTTCAACATCCTCATCCTCATCTTCCACGCTCAAGGGCTCACACAACCTTGTATAGGCATCTCGCATCCGGTATAATGCATGCTGGCATCGTGACCCGGCACAGAATATGCTCTCAACGCCATCCAGCGGCTGACTCAACTGTCCCTGCAATGATAAATACACCTTATCAACAAAATCGTCATGCATTTTTATCCCCACCTGTATTTTATTTATATATCAAGTGTAACACGTGAGCATTGCAATTGCAATGCATATTTTTCGCCATTATTCGCCTACAATAAAAGCAATACAACTGCAATGCGAGGGGATATGTATGGGTAAATTTCAAATTCCAAACACGCCGCCGACTACCAACAAGACGATACGCTTTCCCAACGATGTGGTAGAGGATGTAGAAAACGCAATTCGCGGAAAGGACTGTACCTTTTCCGCTTTCGTGATTGCCGCTGTTCGTGCCGCATTGGAAGAGTTAAAAGAACAAAGATAAGCAAAGGACGGGATTTGCAAATTGCAAATCCCGTCCTTTATGTTTCAATCAATCCACAACAGCACCGGTAGGCAATATCGGCTCCAAAAAGGCCTTTACATCCCGAAGGGCTGTTTCCTTATCAATTTTATATTCCTGAACCAGGGCCGCTGCCAGGGTTTCGTAGGTTTGGTCCGTTTCCAGCAAATCCCACAGGAATTTTCCTGTTTCGTTAATGGTGAGCATACCGGCAAAATTTTCAGCTGCAGCGCCAACAGGCACAATAACGAACCGATCGGCCACCTGGCGGATCACAAATTCCGAATGTTTTTTCATAGCCTTATTTGTCGTCCTGCAAATTCTTAGTCGCGTATGTGCTATACTTATATTTGTAGCCATATTTGTATCTGCGCTTATAGCTCTTGCCGCCATCGGGCATGACGCCATTGAGCACAAAGCCTATCAGCTTGGCATTTGCCAGCTCCAGCTGACGGATACCACGCACCACCGTTTCCTTTTCCGTTTCGTTCTGATGCACCAGGAACAAAACGCCATCGGTATGACTGGCTACCTCACAGGCATCGGAAACGATGCCCACAGGAGGCGTATCCAACAGAATATAGTCGTAATGGCCCTTAAGTTCATCAATAAGCTGGGCCATTTTTCCGCTTGACAAAAGTTCCAGCGGATTGGGCGGAATTTCACCGGAGAAGATAACATCCAAACCGGGGCGAATATTCCTGCGCACCGCCTGCTCCAAAGTACACAGGCCTGCCAGGTGATTGGAAAGACCGGGAGATGCCTTTTCAATAAGCAGTCTGCTCAGGCTGGGGCGGCGCATATCTGCATCAATAAGGGCAACCCGTTTGCCGGACTCGGCAAAGGAAATGGCCAAATTCAGCACAGTGGTGCTCTTGCCTTCGCTGGAATGACCGCTGGTAATGCAAATAACCTTGGTTTCCTCCCCAGGCAGGGAAAAACGCAAGTTGGTCTGCAAAGTGCGGTAAGCCTCCTGAATGTGGAAGGGCGTGTGACTGTTAAGAAGCATTCTGCGCTGATTTACATAGCTTTGGTTGGCATCCTGCTCTTTCTTCATAATGCTCATTTGCCCACCCCCTCTGTATTACTGCCGGTATAGCTATAATCCTTGCTTGAGTCCACCATCAGGTCGGGAATCACGCCCAGCACCGGGATATCGCTGATGCTTGCCAGATCCTCCTCGCCTTTAACGCGGACATCCAACATCTCTATCATGCACAAAACGGCTGCTGCCAAAACCGCGCCCAACACGGCCGCTGTAAGGGCGCCCGTTGTAGCATCGGGGCTATAGGGTGCGGTGGGAATGGTTGCCCAATCCACCACTTCAGCAGAGCTACCCTTAATGAACTTGGCAATCTGTCCCGGGGCAACCTCTGCAATGGCATTGGCCACCTTGGCTGCCATCACCGGGTCGCTGTGGGAGATATATACCCGGAAAATTTCTGTTTCTGAGCCGGTGTCTGCGCTCATCATGCCGGAAATAGCGCCGGCCGAAACCGTACCGTTCAGTTCTTTGGACACTGCATTCAACACTGTGTTGCTCCGCAGGCCCTCCACATAGGTAAGCACCAAGCGCTGAGAGGTAGCCAAGTCAGATGCGGTAACGCTCTGTTGGTTGGTACTACCATTATTGACGCAGAAAGACACATGTGTCTTATACATAGGGGTAACAAAGTTCTTTGTAAATATATAGCTGCCGACCGCCAGCACAACCGCCGCCAGAATCACGATCCAAATCCGCCGCAGCACAGCCTTGGCTAACAACGTCAGATTAATCTCCCTGATCTTTCCGGATTCCATAAGTATCCTGCCTTCCTTTGTTGAATTTTCACAATACAGACTTTATGTTCGCATATTTTTATGCCTATATTTTATCACAAAGCGCTATGGTTGTCAACCAGTTACCCTCCGGCATTTATCTTGCATTTTTTTCATAATAATGCTATGATTTGACTATATCATTCTTTGGAGGGACGATTATGATTACCCATTTTTATGCAGACTACGCCTGGGAGCAGGCAGAAGCCATTTTGGCCATTGATTCTCCCACAGGCTTTACCCAAAATGCCGCCGCCTGGGCAAAGCAGGCTTTTGAACGCTTAGGCTTTGCTGCCACCGTCACCACAAAGGGCGGTGTGCTTGTGGACTTGGGCGGCGCGGGAGAGCAGGACGGGCTGCTTTTGGCTGCCCACGCCGATACCCTGGGCGCAATGGTTGCCGAAATTAAGGGGAACGGCCGTCTGCGGCTGACCGCCCTGGGCGGTATGAGCGCCAATAACGGCGAAGCGGAAAATGTTCGGGTGTACACCCGTTGCGGCAAGGTGATGGAAGGCACTTTGCAGCTTTGCAATGCCTCTGTCCATGTAAATAAGGACTATGCCACCGCCACACGCAGCTTCGACACCACCGAGGTAGTGCTGGACGAGAATGTAAGCACTGCCAAGGAGGTTGCCGACCTGGGCATCGGCGTGGGTGACATAGTGTGCTTCGACCCCCGTACCCGGCGCACAGCCAGCGGCTACCTGAAAAGCCGTTTTTTGGACGACAAGCTTTCCGTCGGCATTCTGCTGGGCTTTGCCAAATATATTGCCGATAACCGCATCACCTTAAAGCGGAAAACCTGGGTATATATCACCGTTTACGAGGAAGTTGGCCATGGTGGCTCCGGCTCTGTACCCGCCGGTGTGACGGAGGCCATTTCTGTGGATATGGGCTGCGTGGGCAACGGCCTTAATTGCACCGAGCGTCAGGTTTCCATCTGCTGCAAGGATTCCGGCGGCCCTTATAATTATGAAGTCGTGGGCAAACTCATAGATGCCGCCAAGAAAACCGGTGCTGACTATGCCGTGGATGTTTATCCCTATTACGGCTCTGATGTAGAAGCCACCCTCCGGGCCGGCTTCGATATCCGGCACGGGCTTATCGGCGCAGGTGTGTATGCCAGCCACGGCTATGAGCGCAGCCACATTGACGGCGTGTTTAACACCTTGAAGGTGCTTTGCGGCTACTTGGATTGCTGAACAAAAAAGCTGAGTTTTCCACCGGGAAAACTCAGCTTTTTGTTATGCTGCTTCTTTTTTATATAGCTTAACACGGATAAAATAGCCCACATAATAAACAATTGCAGAAGCCAGGGTAATGGCAAGGAGCATCAAAAGCATATTCACAAGCCAGCCGCAGGCAGCATAAATGTCCTTAAAAACCGCCAGGGGGCTTTGCACAAAGGGCGAAAGATAGAAGCAGTTGATTTTTCCTGCAAATACCACATTAAGCCCTTGCGCCAGTGCTGCGGAGGCAAAATAGCAAACAATTCCTTTTTTATAGGAATGTTTATCCATACAGGCCCGCTTGGAAAAATAGAGATAAAGGCCAATGAAAATCAACAGCATATGCCAAATATAGGCATGCAGCGTCAGTGTCCAATAGCCATGGTTGATGCCGCTTGGCTCAATAAAGGCCATCATGCCGCCAAACATATTCACCGCGAACATAAATTCATAAAGCCAGCTGTTGAGCTTTTTGCTGGGGCAAAAAGCGCAGAAAAGGCTTAAATACATGGGTACAGAGCAAAGCTGATAGGGAAAGCAGCCCCAAAAGCCCCAATTATAGGGATTCACATAAATGTGGAACAAAATTTTATAGACCTCAGTCAGCAGCAAAAAGCCGCCAACCGTGCCAAGCACCCAGCGGTTGCCCTTTTCCCCTGTGTTGCGCAGCACCCAGGCCGCAGGCACAATCACCGCCAGCATTAAAAAGGTTGCCAGCAGATGAAACGCCCCATAGGATGCAGGCTTTTCCATAGTCCAAGCCGTCCAATTCAAAAATTCAATCATATAGGCACCTCATTTCCTGCCATCTATCATACCACCGTTCGACCTTTTTCGCAAGAATAAAAAGGCCGCCTGCTTGACCTTTTGGCTTTAAGGGGTATAATAGGTATATCTAAAGGAAAGAAGTGTCTTTTTTTGAACAAACGCCATCAGTCCCTCACCGAAGGGTCTATATGGAAGGGCATGCTGCTGTTTGCCCTGCCGGTATTTGTGGGACAATTGTTCCAGCAGCTTTACAACGCCTTTGATGCCTGGTGCGTGGGCAATTACATAGGTGAATATGCCCTTGCAGCAGTCAGTTCCTCCGGAAGCCTGATTTTTATGATGATCAGCTTCTTCAACGGCACGGCCATGGGTGCGGGCGTTGTTATCTCCCGGTTTTTCGGCGCCAGGGACTATGTGCCAATGCGCAAAACCATTCATACCGCAGTTGCCTTTGGCCTTGTAGCCGGTGTGCTGCTAACGGTGGTGGGTATGACCTTCACCCCCGTTATCCTCGGCTGGATGGGCACGCCGGAGGAGGTGCTGCCGGAATCTATCAGCTATTTCCGCTGGTATTTTGCCGGTGCAATTTTCACGGTGATGTATAATATCTTTGTGGGCATCCTCCACGCCGTAGGCGACAGCAGGCATCCCCTTTACTACCTGATGATATCCGCTGCAATCAATGTGGGTCTGGATATGCTTTTTGTTGCCGGCTTAGGCTGGGGTGTGGGCTCTGCCGCCGTTGCCACCACCATTTCCCAGGGCATCAGCGCCGCCCTTTGCTGTATCCACCTGATGCTTATAGAGGCCCCTTATAAGCTTAAACTCAGTCAAGTGCGTTTCCACAAAAAGAGCCTTCTTGACATCCTGCGCTATGGTATGCCTGCGGGCATTCAGAACAGTATGATTGCCGTAGCAAATGTGGTGGTGCAGACCAATATCAACAGCTTCGGTCCTGCCGCTATGGCAGGCTGCGGCGCATATTCCAAGCAAGAGGGCTTTGCATTCCTGCCGGTAACCTGTTTTGCCCAGGCCCTTTCCACCTTTGTGGGGCAGAACTTAGGCGCCATGCGCTACGACCGGGTCAAGCGAGGTGTTGGCTTCGGTATTGCCTGCAGCTGCATTTTGGCAGCGGTGATTAGCATACCCTCTTATCTGTTTTCGTCCCAAATCATCGGCTTTTTCGCCGATGCCACCGATTCCATTACTTTCGGTGTCAGCCATATGCGCACCATATGTCCCTTCTATTGCCTGCTTGCCTTTTCCCACTGCCTTGCCGGCATTATGCGTGGCGCAGGCAAGCCCACAGTGCCCATGTTCACCATGCTCATCTGCTGGTGTGTGATACGGGTAAGCTACATCACCGTTGCCTTGCAGTTTGTCAATGAACTGACCACCGTATCCTGGGCCTACCCCCTGACCTGGGCGTTAAGTTCCATAATCTTCTTAATCTATTTCCTGACGGCAGACTGGATGCATGGTTACGATCGGGCAGAAGCCAAGCGAAAGGAGCAAACATTATGAGTAACCTTGAAAAAATTGACCGCAATTTTGCAGTAGAAACCTCCCTGAAGATTGAGGGTATACGGTTTTACGATGTAAAGCAGGCCCCCTTTACCACCTATGGCCTCATTTATGAAGACGGGCAATACCAACGCATGCCGGCCGCCGTTGCCGAAACCGTAAGCGACCGGGTATACGCCATACACTATCACACTTCCGGCGGCAGAGTGAAATTCGTTACCAACAGCAGCTACATTACCATCAAGGCAGAAATGCCATCCATAACCAGAATGTCCCATTTTGCTCTGGCAGGCTCTGCCGGCTTTGACCTGTATGTGGGAAAGCGGGAACAATACTTCGGTACCTTTATGCCCCCTTGCAATATGCAAAGCGGTTATGAGAATGTTATCCACTTTCCTGACCGCAAAAAGCGGGAAATCACCATCAATTTTCCTCTGTACAGTCCCGTTTCTGCGCTGTACATCGGTCTGGAAGATACGGCCACAGTAACAAAGACCGCCGGCTATGCCCAGGAGAAACCCCTGGTGTTCTACGGATCTTCCATCACCCAGGGAGGCTGCGCTTCCCGTCCCGGCAACGCCTATTCCGCCCGGGTAGCCCGGGCGCTGCAAATGGACTATATTAACCTGGGCTTTTCCGGCAATGCCAAGGGCGAACAGGAAATGGCCGATTATATTGCAGGCCTTAATATGGCTGCGTTCATCTATGACTACGACTATAACGCCCCGGATGTTGCCCACCTGGAGCAAACCCACCAAAGGATGTTCCAAACCGTTCGCCAGGCAAACCCCACTTTGCCCATCCTCATTCTTTCCCGACCCAAATATTATCCCACCGAAGAAGAAAAGCAGCGCCTTGCCATTATTCGCAAAACCTACACCGACGCCATTGCCGGCGGTGACCAAAATGTATATTTCATCGACGGTAAAACCCTGATGAAATATGCAAAAAATGATGGCACAGTGGATGGTGTCCACCCTACCGACCTGGGCTTTGATTCCATGGCCAAAGTGCTGACCCGTAATCTAAAGGCAATTTTATAACAAAAACGGCTTGACCAAATCGGTCAAGCCGTTTCTGCTTTTATTTTTGCCCCACATTATTTGTCATTGCGTCACCGGCATATATTTCTTTTGCAATTTTTATAAATTCATTGACTGCGGGACTTATATATTTTTTCTTTTTATGGGCAATATAAAGTATTCTTTCAGCATGAGAACTGTTCAATTTGTAAAACAGCAGATTTTCATATCGTGCGGCTGATTGAACAACGATGTCGGTGGTAAATGTCAGCCCCATACCGGAACCGGCAATATTATAAGCGGTCAAAAGTTGATCCACATCTATAAGGGAGCGGGGAGCAAAGCCATAAGCCCCGCAAATATTATGACTGCACTTATACATATTGTTTTTTTGTTTTAGCTGGATAAATCCTTCCTCCTTAAAAAGGCTTAGATCAACACATTGTACATCCGGATCTAAATGTTTATTTAAAATAACGTCCTCACCCGTAAGCGCCATATCTGCAAGTTGTTCATTTATACGATGCTGTCGGGGAACTGCCAAAAGAATATGTTCTTTTTTCAAAGGATACGAAACAAATTTATCGCCATCAAAATCATAATCTATCAAAACCTCGACCTGATCCGAAAAAAACTTCTCCTGCAGTTCTAAAGAATTGCTTTCAATAAGCTGAATATCTATTTTAGGATATCTGGCCGAAAATTCCATAATGATCTTAGGAAGAATAAAAGAAGAAATAAACGCAGCGCCGCTGGCCCTGATTTCTCCTGTCAATAAGGCAGTAATACTGTTTATGCCATCTTTCAGGTTTTGTTTGACGCGATACATCTCCTCAACCGCTGCAATATAAACCTGCCCTAAATCCGTCAGTCCAACCGGAGTCGTTTCCCGGTTAAAAAGCTTAAATCCAAGCTCTTCCTCGGCTTTTTTAATGATAGCGCTCAGTGCCGGTTGAGAAATAAACAGTTTCTTCGCAGCCAAGGTAAAGCTCTTTTCCTCGTACACCTTGTAAATATAATCTGCATATTTAAACACATTGCCACCTCATAAGTAAAATTATATGTTTGTTATATAAACATATATATTTGATTATACTACAATACTTCATTATAATCAAGATATCCTTTTACTGCAGGTGATATACATGAACATATGCGCCGAAATTATCCGCGATATTCACTCTGATATCCGGGGAAAGAATTTTTATTCTGCGTTGGAGCTTGAAAAAAGCGGAATCAATATTTTAAAGCTAAACACCGGCAATCCCGCTACATTCGGCTTTCATATGCCTGCCAGCGTTAAAAACGCGCTGTTTGAAAAAATCGACACGGCTTTAGGCTACTGTGATGTGCGAGGAATGATCCCTGCGCGGGAAGCCATTATGCAATACCACAAGACGAAAAATATAAATGATTTTTCTATAGATGACATCTTTATCGGCAACGGCATCAGCGAAATCGCTTCTATGATCGCTTCTGCCCTGTTTGACCCGGATGATGAAATTCTTGTCCCCATGCCCTGTTACTCTCTGTGGACCAACGAGATCCTTTTGCGCCGTGCCGTCCCTGTCTTCTACCGATGCGACGAGCAGGCAGGATGGAATCCGGACACAGAGCATATCAAAACGCTGATCACAAAAAAGACAAAGGCCATCGTCATTATCAACCCAAACAATCCCACCGGCGTATTATACACCAACGATACGTTGCTAAAGATCGCAGAAATCGCACGGCAAAACGATCTGATTGTTCTTTCCGATGAAATTTATGACCGTCTTGTGTTCGACGGCAAGCAGCACACCTCATTTGCCAGTCTTGCCAATGACCTGACTGTAATCACTATGAACGGTCTTTCCAAATCTCACTGCCTTTGCGGCTTCCGCTGCGGCTGGCTTGTTACCAGCGGACCTGCTAACAAACGCGACCAGATCATGGACGCACTGCTAAAACTTGCATCGATACGACTTTCCGCCAACGCCATTATGCAAACTGTCATCCCCGCCGCCCTTGCAGATACCCAATACACCGAAAGTATGATAAAACCGGGGGGACGACTCTATGAACAAAGAAAAGCCACCTTTGCTGAGCTGGATAAATCGGATTGTCTTTCTTATGTAAAAAACGATGCCGCTTTTTATGTTTTTCCTAAAATAAAACCCGAATATGTAAGGGAAAGCAACGATAAGGATTTTGCAGAAAAGCTGTTGTTTGAAAAGCACATTCTCGTTGTACCGGGAAGCGGATTTGCATGGGATCAGCCCGATCATTTCCGGATCGTAATGCTGCCCCAGGCAGCAGAGCTTCGCCAGGCAATACGGCAAATCAGCGCTTTTATTTATGAACAAAAGGCTTGACCGTTTTGGTCAAGCCTTTCTTGTTAGAACAAAGTGGTTATCCAATAAATAACCCCATATACCACGCTTGCCACCGTCCCATAAACAATCACCTGGCCCGCAATCGTAAACATATTTGCACCAACCCCAAGCACAAAACCCTCTGCTTGTGTCAACTTAGGACGCAGTAATTCGTGTCAAAATATTTCGCAGCAAGACAAAGCAACACAAATGTCAACCTATAAGATAAAGCAGCTTTTCCGTTTAGTCGATCAAATTGTTTTCTTTCAGCAAGGAAAGAATGTCAAAAGCACTGCCGCCGTCGGGTAAAACAGTAATCACATGAATGTAGTAGTTGCTGGAATACTGGGTGGCCAGGACTGTCACATTCCCGGGAATTTGCTCCTGTGGAATCCGCTCGAAAGAGCCGGTAGCGTTGCATCCGGCATAAACCTCATGAAAAACAGTCGTAATATTTGGCTCAGCGTCATAAATAGAAAAGAGGAATTCGGACCAGACGATTTGGGCAGCTCCGTAAGGCTTATCCGGTGTGGCAATTTCCACGGCATCCACAGTCCAAAAGCCCAAGGCATTTTTCGTCATATAAGCCAGCGCAGCATCGCCTGCCTTTGTTTGTGAAAAAACGATCTGAAATACCCTGCCCTCATCGTCCGTAATCGGTTCCTGCACTACCTGCAATTGATCCCGGAGCAAATCCGTCTGCGCAATTGCCAAATCAAAGCTACAGCCACGGAACACAAAAAACACTGCGATCAGTAAAACACAGGTCAGCATCAGCAAACCCACCCGCATTTTGTGTTTGCGTTCATATCCGGCCAACGCAGCCTTAAATTCAGCACGTCGAATATCCGCTTCCTTCTGTTGTTCTCGTCTGTGCTGCATCTGTTCCAGCAGTCTACTGCAACCTGGACAGCTATTTAGATGCGTTCGGATAAAGGTATTGGTTTCCCTACTGGTCAGCTCATCACAATAAGTAGGAAGCAGGTCAGTTACGATTTTACAGTCATCCATATAAATCCTCCATTCCCTCCTGAATTTTTACCTTGGCCCGAAAAAAAGTGACCCGTGCCCAATTCTCGCTCTTTCCCATAGCTTCACCAATCTGCCGAAAGGAAAGCCCTTCCATTCGCATAAAAAACACCTGACCGTAAGGCATCTCCAGTTGCTGTGCAGCACGGTACAACTGTGCAATCTGTTCCTTTTCCAAAAGCAATTCCTCCGGATCAGGTGCTTTGGAACGATGTATGGACAGGCGGCGGCTACGCAATTGACGCTTTCGTTCATTTATGTACAGGTTCTTTCCGATGGTGCAAAGCCAAGTGGATAGCTTGCACTTGCCGTCATAGCGTCGCGGATGCAAAAAAGCTTTAAAAAAGGTCTCTGCCGCAAGGTCTTCAGCCAAAGGAATATCTCCGCATAGAGAAAGCAGGTAGCCATATACGATTGGATAGTTTTCCCGATAAATATCCTCTTGTGTCATAGGCATCCCCCTTTCAATCTTTCACTTATATAACAACGCAAAAGCAATTTCGTTACAGCAGAATAAGAAAAATGTTGAACAAATTCCTTTTTATATACTGCTTTTAATTATAGCACAGTTTTTCATTTTGCGACACCCTCTGCCCCGTTCAGCTTAGAACCCATATGTTTGTGTTCTATTAGGACCCAATTTTAAAATTGTTGCATAGTTTGGTTATCCGTGTTAAAATGATTTTTCCACAAAACTATACAATTTAATATGTAGCCAAAGCTGCACATTTTTGTTAAAAGGAGAATATAGATATGATTCTTTTGTATGTCTTTATTTGGGTAATTTCACTTGCCGTCCAATATTTTATAGCAAAACAATTTGAATCCGTTGCCGCAGACAAAGGATACCACGGCTCTAGATTTTTCCATCTCTCCTTCTGGATAGGACTACCCGGGTGGATTCTGGTGGCCGCGCTTCCTGACCGCGGTAGTAATAATGAAAACATTTCTCAAGCAGCACCAGCGCCTATAACAGTGCCTAAGCAAGAAGATGATTTCGTATGGTATCCGGTTACTGAAGCAAACGCGATAGCTACCGGCGAAACTAATATCAAATGCACGAACTGCAACCGTATACAATTTAAGGGTAATACTTTTTGCAATAAATGTGGTGCAAAATTTGTAAAGATAGGAAAACAAGAATAACAAGCAAAAGGCTTGACCGTTTTGGTCAAGCTTTTTTGCGGGCGGCAGATTGCCGCCCCTACTTTACGGAACAACACCGCTATGTTATAATAACAAAAAGGCAGGTGATTTCGTTGGAAGAACTACCAAAAAGAAAACCAATTCGTATTGAGAACTACGATTATTCCACTCCCGGGGCGTATTTCATCACGGTCTGCACCGCAAACAGAGAGAAAATCTTCTGGTCTGACTGTAGGGGCGAACTGTGTTCGCCCGCCAATCCTCCGTTGTCGGATATTGGAATAATCGTAGAGAATGAAATCAAGAAACTGAACAGCGTATATGACGCAGTTCGCGCTGATAAGTACTGTATTATGCCGGATCATATCCACATGATTCTTGTTATTGATACCGATGAAAACGGGCGAACACAGTTCGCCCCTACCATATCCAGGGTAATGAAGCAATTTAAAGGATCGATTACCAAACAAATCGGCAGACCCATTTGGCAAAAATCCTTTTATGACCACGGGATACGGAATCAGCAGGATTACGATGAGATTTGGCAGTATATAGAGAACAATCCTTTAAAATACGCATTGAACCGGACACCGTGATGGTGTCCGGTTTTTCGGGCGAACACACTTCGCCCCTACGGGAATGTACGATAGGGTTGGGGCGACCTGGGGTCGCCCGTTAAAATAATGTTGTTATATAATAAATCAATCCATAAACTACACTTGCGCTCACGCCGTAGACGATCACAGGGCCGGCGATGGTGAACATCTTCGCGCCGACGCCCAGGATGAACCCCTCAGTCTTAAATTCCACTGCCGGGGCGACTACTGCATTGGCAAAGCCGGTGATGGGCACCAAAGTACCTGCCCCGGCGTGTTTTGCTAAATTATCATACAGGCTAAGGCCTGTAAACAGGCCGGAAAGGGCAACCAGGGACATGGAGCAGGCAGTGCCTGCGTCCGTTTCGTTCAGGCCAACATACTTATAAAGCTCCAAAAATGCCTGTCCCAGCGTGCAAATCAGACCGCCCACCACAAAGGCCCAAAGGCAGTTTTTGACAATGGGCGATTTGGGTGATATTTCCTTGACGAGTTTTGCATATTGCTTTTCGGTCATGTACATCCCTCCGTTCATAGATTTTCCCAAATGCCGCCAAACTATGCAGTGTAAACTTAACTCTTGTAAATTATGCAGTTTTGTGGTAGAATAAAGTGAATTATTATGTATTCGTATGCCTTGAATTTGCAAGGCATTTCAAAACAATCATGGAGCGAATGTTATGTCAACCTTAGTGCAAGAAATTAACCGCCGCCGGACCTTTGCCATCATCTCCCACCCCGACGCCGGTAAAACCACCTTAACGGAAAAGTTTCTTTTGTACGGCGGCGCCATTGCCCAGGCAGGCGTTGTCAAGGGTAAAAAGAATTCCCGTTCTGCCACCTCCGACTGGATGGAAATTGAAAAGCAGCGCGGCATTTCCGTCACTTCTTCTGTTATGCAGTTCCAGTACGGCGGCTTCTGCATCAATATTCTGGACACCCCCGGTCACCAGGACTTCTCCGAAGATACCTACCGCACCCTGATGGCTGCGGACTCTGCGGTGATGGTGATTGACGGTGCAAAGGGCGTTGAGCCCCAAACCCGTAAGCTTTTCAAGGTATGCGCCATGCGGCACATTCCCATTTTCACCTTCATCAACAAGATGGACCGGGAAACCCGGGACCCCTTTGACCTTTTGGACGAGGTGGAACGGGAGCTGGGTATTGAAACCTACGCCATGAACTGGCCCATTGGCTCCGGTAAAGATTTCCAGGGTGTATACGACCGGGAGAAGGCAGAGCTTGTGTTCTTTTCCGGTGTGTCCGGCAAAAACCGGGCAGAAAAGCAGTCCATTGACCTGTATGACAGTCAAGTTGCCCAGCTATTGGACTCCGAAGCAAAACACCAAAAGCTCATTGACGATGTAGAGCTGCTTTCTGCCGGCCGTGAGCTGGACCTGGAAGAAGTGCGCTGCGGCAATCTAAGCCCGGTGTTCTTTGGCTCTGCCCTTACCAACTTTGGCATTGAGCCCTTCCTGGAGGCCTTTTTGAAGCTGACCCCTGCCCCCCTGCCCCGGGTAGCTGACTGCGGCACCATCGATACCTTCAGCCCGGATTTTTCCGCCTTTGTGTTCAAAATTCAGGCAAATATGAACAAAGCCCACCGGGACCGGCTGGCATTTATGCGTATCTGCTCCGGCAAGTTCCAGCGGGACACCGAATATTACCACATGCAGGGCGGCCGCAAAATGCGGCTTTCCCAGCCCCAGCAGCTGATGGCTGCCGAGCGTGAAATCGTGGAGGAGGCCTATGCCGGTGACGTCATCGGCGTGTTTGACCCGGGCATCTTCTCCATTGGCGATACCATTACAAAACCGGGAAAAAAGTTCCTCTATTCCGGCATCCCCACCTTTGCCCCGGAGCATTTCTGCCGGGTCAGCGCCAAGGATTCCATGAAGCGCAAGCAGTTTGTCAAGGGTACGGAGCAGATTGCCCAGGAGGGCGCTATCCAAATTTTCAAAGTCCCCAATTCCGGTATGGAAGAGGTAATTGTGGGTGTTGTGGGCACGCTGCAATTTGATGTATTCGAGTACCGTATGAAAAACGAATACGGCGTTGACCTGCGTATGGAAATGCTGCCCTATGAAGAAATTCGGCTCATCACCAAAGCCCCCTGCGACCTTTCTGACCTGAATCTTGGCTCTGATGCAGAGCTTTTGGAGGATTACCGTGGCCGCAATCTGCTGGTGTTCTCAAGTTACTGGGCCATTGATTTTACCGTGCGCAGAAACCCCGGGCTGGAGCTGCAGGAGATTGTTGTAGCCGAAGGCTAATCTTAGGCAGAAAGGAGAATTGCTATGCCGAATATTTTGCAGATTATCAGTATAATTAGCATGATTATCGTGGGCATTCTCTATGTTTATCAGGTTATATATCTGTTTGTGCCGCTGCTAAAGCGCCGCAGGCGTGAAAAAGGCCCCTATCCCCAAAAACGATATGCCTTTGTCATCGCCGCCCGCAACGAAGAAGCGGTGATTGGACATCTGCTGGACTCTATCCACCAACAGGACTACCCTGCTGAGCTGATCACCACCTATGTGGTTGCTGACAACTGCACCGACAGCACCGCCCAAATCGCCCGTGACCACGGAGCCCGTGTCTACACCCGCACTAATAAAGAGCAAGTCGGCAAGGGCTACGCTTTGGAATGGATATTTGCCCAAATCAAAGAGCAGGAGGGCTACGACCATTTTGATGCCTTTGTGATTGTGGATGCGGATAACATCCTGAAGCGGGACTATCTAACCCAGCTGAACAAGACAGCAGCCCAGGGCTATCAGGTGTTTTCCAGCTACCGTAATGCCAAGAATTTTGGACGAAGCTGGATTGCCTCCGGCCACTCTCTGTGGTATCTCCACGATTCCTGCCACCTGAACCGCTCCCGTGCTCTGCTGAATGTGGGCTGTATGGTCACTGGCACAGGCTACGGCTTTGTAAAGGAGCTGCTGGAGGAAACAAAGGGCTGGCCCTTCCATTGCTTGACGGAGGACATCGAGTTTAGCACCTGGTGCGCCATCCATAAAATTAAAATCGGCTTTGCTCATAACGCCATCTTATATGATGAGCAGCCTTCCACCATGAATGTATCCTGGCGGCAGCGCACCCGTTGGTCGCAAGGCGGCATTCAGGTGTCTGTCCGCTATTTCCGGGATTATTTCCGCGGCATCAAAAATGGCGGTTGGTCCGGCTGGTCCACCTTTGAGGCTATGACCCTGGGCTTGTGGGGCTACGGCTTTGCCGGCTTCTGTGCCGTGTTGGGCATGGTGACCGCGGCAGTTTCCGCCGGCATCTGGGGCTTAGGGATTGCCATAGCAGGGTCCCTTGTGGGTACATACCTGTCCATGGCTCTGCTTGCCGGCTATACGGTGTTTACAGAGCGAAAGAAGATTCTTGCCACCGGCTGGCAAAAGGTCAAATCCGTCCTCACCTTCCCTGTGTTTATGGCCACCTTTGTTGTGATTGCGCTCTGCTCCCTGTTCCAAAAATTTGAGTGGACCCCCATTGCACATACCGAGGCCATCAGCGTGGAAAAACTGGAAGACAAATAAAAAAGATGTGCTGCTAAGCAGCACATCTTTTTTATTTAAGTAAATCAAGCTTCCAGGTTGATGCCGGTTTCCTTGTTGAACACATGGCAGTTATTGCCGCCATAGGTGAACTTCACCTCGGTGCCGCTCTTCAAAGCAGCGACTTCAGCGCCGGTCATATTCATGGTGGAAACCACGATGATCACGTCCTTGCCAACGGCATTTACGTGCAGGTGGACAGAGGAGCCCATCAGCTCGTGGACCTCGATGGTGCCATTAACGCCGGTCTCATCCAAAGTGATGTGCTCGGGACGAATACCGAACACGATATCCTGCTCGGCTACATTGTTGGCAGCCAAAGCAGCCTGCTTCTCGTCGGACAGGACAACAACGTGGCCGTCCAGCTCAACAGCGTACTTGCCGTCTACCTTAACCAGCTTGGCGTCGAACAGGTTCATCTGAGGAGCGCCAATGAAGGTGGCAACGAACAGGTTATAGGGGTGGTTGAACACTTCCTGAGGAGTGCCGATCTGCTGGATGAAGCCGTCCTTCATAATGACGATACGGTCGCCCAGAGTCATAGCCTCGGTCTGGTCGTGGGTAACATAAACGAAAGTGGTGTTGATGCGCTGACGGAGCTTGATGATCTCAGCACGCATCTGGTTACGCAGCTTGGCGTCCAGGTTGGAAAGAGGCTCGTCCATCAGCATGACCTGAGGATTACGAACGATAGCGCGGCCGATGGCAACACGCTGACGCTGACCACCGGAAAGAGCCTTGGGCTTACGGGACAGGTACTGGGTGATGTCCAGGATGGCAGCGGCTTCCTTAACCTTCTTGTCGATCTCCGCCTTCTTCACGTGGCGCAGCTTCAGGGCGAAAGCCAGGTTGTCGTAAACGGTCATGTGGGGGTACAGGGCGTAGTTCTGGAAAACCATGGCGATGTCGCGGTCCTTGGGGGCCACGTCATTAACACGACGGTCACCAATGTACAGGTCGCCTTCGGAGATCTCTTCCAGGCCGGCGATCATACGAAGGGTGGTAGACTTGCCGCAGCCGGAGGGGCCGACCAGAACGATGAATTCCTTGTCTGCCACTTCCAGGTTAAATTCCTGAACAGCCACCACACCCTTGTCGGTGATCTGCAGGTTAACCTTCTTTTCAGGCTCGTCTGCGTTCTTCTTCTTTTTGGATTTCTTGCCTTCGTCGCCGTTAAAGGGGTAGATCTTCTTGATGTTGCGCAGGGACATAGTTGCCATAATGCACGACTCTAAGCATACCAACTCCTTGCGTATGCTCTCACGAACGCCGGGTAAAACAGCGAACGCTTTACGACAGGTCTCCACACTGCCGTACCGTGAGTCCAACGGGGTTTATATTTCCTCCTTTTGTGACATACGACGCCTATTTTTGTGGAGTAGACGGCATATGCCCGGATGCTATAATGATACCACAGATGCAAGCGCTTTGCAATAGTATTTTCATACAGAATTTGTAAATTTTTTTGTGCAAAAAGGCAGATTCCGCCCGGAATCTGCCTTTTTATTAAATCAGAGAAAATTCGCCATCCTTGCCGGTTTGAAGACAAAGGCTATAATACTGCTTTACCGCCTGCACCAGATACTGCGTATCCTTCACACCGGCTGTTTCATAGCAGGAATGCATGGCCAGCTGAGCAAGGCCAATATCTGCCGACAAAACGCTCACCTGAGAAAGGGAAATGTTGCCCAAAGTAGAGCCACCGGGCAGGTCCGCACGGTTATAATAGGTCTGCACCGGCACATTCGCCTTTTGGCACACAGTGCGCATTACTGCAGCGGAAGCACCGTCGGTGGTATAGCGCTGATTGGCATTGAACTTGAGCACCACGCCGCCGTTGACCACAGGAGCATTCTTGGCATCGGCAAACTCCGGGTGATTGGGATGGATAGCGTGGGCATTGTCAGCAGAGAGCATAAAAGAGCTGCTGAGCATGGTTGCCATATCCAAATTTCTTGCGTTGCAGATACGGCTGAGGGTGCTTTCCAAAATCCGGGAGGCTGCGCCCTGCAAAGACGAAGAACCAACCTCTTCGCTGTCGAACACGCACAGCACAGGAATTGCTTTGCTTTCATCTGCTTCCAGGAAGCCCTTGGTGCAGCACCAGGCGCACTGCAGATCATCCAGGCCCTGGGCGGAAATGAACTCATCCTGAGCGCCCCAAACGGTGGCATTTTGCCGCAGGTACAGGTAAAGGTCGTGGCCCAAAATTTCGCCATCGGCCTGCTCCTTCAGCATTTCCTCCAGCGCCCCTCCAGCGTCCTTACCTCCCATCAGGGGCAGCGTATCCACTGCAGGGTTCCATGCGTAGCCCTCATTGGCCTTGCGATTCATATGGATAGCAACATTGGGAATAAGCAGCAGGTCCTTGTCAATATCCACCAACCGGGTTTGCACCTTGCCATCCTTACTTACCAGCACACGGCCGGCAAGGGACAAAGGCCGATCCAGCCAGGGAGCAATGAGCATACCGCCGTATTTTTCGGTGGCAAGGCGGGTATAAGTGCCGGTGAGCTCGCCGTTTTCCTTAAGCTTAAAGGTGGGGCGGTCAGCGTGGCTGGCAGTGAGCATAAAGCCAACAGGCTTATCTTCCGGAATACGGAAGGCCATCAGAGCGCTTGCGCTACGGGTAAAATAGTACTTACCACCGGGCACCAGCTCCCAATTTCGGCTCTCAGAAAGGCAAGTATAGCCTGCCTCATCCAGCATTTTGGCAAGACCTGCCACCGCATGGAACACGCTGTGGGCTTTGTCGATATATTCCTTAAATTGGCCAATCATAATCAATTCTCCTTCTGGACAATCCGGCAGAACAGGTCAATTTGGTCGGCAATGGTCTGCAGCGCGCCACGCCAAAAGTCCTTATCCGTCAAGTCAATGTCTGCCACCTTTGCGGTGTCCTCTGCGGTGGCAACGGGGGTTGTGTAGAGCAGCTTATTGTATTTGGCAATAAAGTCCTTGCCCTCCTTTTCGTACTGGGCGTACAAACCACGGGCAAACAGGCCGCCAAAGGCATAGGGGAAATTATAGAAGGTTGGGCCGTAATAATGGCTCTTGCACACCCACATATAAGGATGCATATACGCCGGGTCCAGGCCGTCGCCATAGCATTGGCGCTGCGCATCGAGCATATAGCTGCACAGGGTATTGGCATGCATAAAGGTATCTTCCCGGTTTTCAAACACCCGGGCTTCAAAGCGGAAACGGGAATAGATGTCACAAATAATCTGGGTGGCATCCTGCAGCTGGCTTTCAATCAACGCCAGGCGTTCCTGGTCATCTGCCGCCTTGCCGATGGCAGAGGCCATAACCACACATTCGTTAAAGGTGGAAGCGGTTTCTGCCAGGGGCATGGAATAGTCGTGATTCAGAGGACGATGCTCCCGGATGCAATGATTGTGATAAGCGTGGCCCAGCTCATGGGCCAGAGTAACCACGTCGCCAAAGGCGCCGTCATAGTTGGTGAGGATGCGGCTTTGACCGATGCACTCTACCCCGGCGCAGAAAGCGCCGCCGGACTTACCTTCTCTGGGATAAAAATCAATCCATTCTTCGTCGAAGGCCCTGGCAATCATATCTGCCTCTTCAGGATTAAAACCGGCAAACTGCTCCACCAAAAAGTCCTTTGCCTGCTGTGTGGTAAACTTGGTGGTGGACTTGCCCATGGGCGCAAACAGCTCGTACCAGGGCAGACCCTTTTCATAGCCCAGGGCCTTGGCCTTTGCCTTCAGGTACTGCCAGAACTTGGGCAGATATTCTTCCATAGCACCCAGCATGGCATCCAGGGTCTGCTTTTTCATATCCGAATGCTCTAATGTGCGCTCCAGAGGTGAGGAATAGCCACGCAGCTGGCAATCGGAAATGGTTTGCAGCTTAATGGAATTCAGGGCAAAGGCAACTGCGTCCTTAATGCGGTCATAGCAGGCAAGCTCTGCCTCATATGCCTTTTTGCGCACATCCTTGTCTGCATCGTAAGCTAAGTTACGGATAACAGAAAGGTTGGTAGTCTCCCCGTTATACGCCACAGGCACGGTGCTGGTAAGATAGCTCTGCAGATCGCTCCAGGCGGAGCTGCCGGACAGGCGCAGCTTGGCCATCACCTCTTCGGCCTGAACGCTGAGCAAATACTTGCTGGACTTTTTCATATTGGCAAACAAGAAGCGGTATTGCGCCAAAACCTCGTCCTTTTCTACCAGCTCCATCAGGTCAGGCAGCTTACTTGCCCATTCCTTGAAGGCAGCCTCGCTGCCGGCCATGGTGCTGAGCACTGCCATCACTCTGCCAATTTGAGAGCCGGCTTCGCTATCCCGGGCATCGGCAGCCTGCCGTAAGCTGGCATACTCTGCCAGTTTGCCGCCCACCAGCGAAATCTGCTCCTGCAGCTCCATGCCGCTGCGCAGGCTCTTGAGAGGGTCTGCTTCAGGCAGAGTTTTTATAAGCGCCTGAAAGGCTGCAATTTTTTCCTTCAGCGTAGCCAGGTCCTGCTCAAAGGCCGGGTCAGTAAAGCCACTGTAAATTACATCCAGGTTCCAGCGTTCATTCACAGCAAATCACCTCATAAAAAGTATTTTCGTTATCATACAACATTTGCCTTTTGCCGTCAACTGCGCGCGCTTTATTTTATCCACAAGTCGAATTTAGTCGAATTGTTTGTTTTTTGGTAATTTTAACAGGTTTTATCCACATTTTTGTCGTGCGATTGTTTGGCTTTTTCCTTGCAAAAACCACTAGATTATGCTAAATTATATTTGTCGCAACAAGGAACTGTTTTGTGGGGAATATCTTTAGGAAGTCAGGAGAGGACAGTATGGAAAACTTAGCAACCGTTATTATCGCAGACAATTCACAAGAATTTTGCTCCGGCTTGACCACCGCTTTGCAGCGGTCAAACGGGTTTCAGGTTTTGGGGACGGCCAGTGATGGGGAGCAGGCCATCCGCATGATCACCGACCGCAAGCCCAAAATCCTGGTGCTGGACATGATGCTGAAAAAGCAGGACGGCATCAGTGTACTCAAGGCCATCGGCAATATGGAACATAAGCCCGTTGTCGTGGCCACCTCCGGGTTCATCACCGATTACGTAGCCTCCGCAGCTGCCAGCCTGGGTGTCAGGTACCTGATGCTCAAGCCCTGCGACATGACTGCGCTGGTGGAGCGTCTGGAGGAAATTAAGGGTGCAAGCCTCCAAAAAGCCGGCGCAAAGGCCACAATGGGTACAGGCAATATCGAAACTCTGGTCACAGGCATTATCCACGAAATCGGCGTACCGGCACACATTAAGGGCTATCAATATTTAAGGGAAGCCATCATCATTGCCGTAAATGATATGGATGTAATCAACGCCATTACCAAGGTATTATATCCTCAGGTGGCAAAGACATTCCAGACTACCCCCAGCCGCGTGGAACGAGCAATCAGACACGCTATCGAAGTGGCCTGGGACAGAGGGGACTTAGATACTTTGCAAAGATTTTTTGGCTATACGGTGAGCAACACCAAAGGAAAACCCACAAATTCCGAATTCATTGCCCTCATTGCTGACAAGCTGCAGCTGCAGCTAAAAAACGCAGGCGTTGCCCAGATGTAAGTTGACACCACAGCAAAAAACCGCTATAATGACCTTATCATTATAAACCAAGGAGGTCATTATGGAAAACGAAGAATTGCTGAACGAGGAAGAATCCTCCGTCCTGACCCTGACTGACGAAAACGGCGAGGATATGGACTTCGAGTACCTCGATTGCATCGAATACGAGGGCAAGGAATACCTGGTGCTGATCCCTGCAGAAGAGGAAGCCAACGAAATCGTCATTTTGGAAGTTGAGCCCGTTGACGAAGAAAACGAAAACTACCTGGCTGTGGAAGACGAAGCTGTGCTGGAGGCAGTTTACACCATCTTTAAGGACCGCTTTAAAGATGTTCTGACCTTTGAGGACTAATCCGGAAATAAAATCGGCAGGACCATAGGGTCCTGCCGTTTTTTCAGCTTCTTTGTTCCAGGCCGCGGGAAATGAACTGCAATTCCTGATTTTTGATAGTTACCGTTGTGCCGGGGGCCACGGACTCGGTGATAAACACATTCGAGCCAATCACGCACCCTTCACCAATCACCGTATCGCCGCCTAAAATGGAGGCGCCGGCATATATGGTCACATTGTTTTCGATGGTGGGGTGACGGCGCTTGCCCCGCAGCTTCTGACCGCCCCGGGTGGAAATGGCGCCCAGTGTCACGCCCTGATAGAGCTTAACATTGTTTCCAATCACCGTAGTTTCACCGATTACAATGCCGGTGCCGTGGTCAATGAAAAAGTATTCCCCAATGGTAGCGCCCGGGTGAATATCAATGCCGGTGATGCTATGGGCATATTCGGTCATAATCCGGGGCAACATAGGCACATCCAGCAAATAAAGTTCATGGGCCAGCCGGTAAACAGTAATGGCAAACAGACCGGGATAAGCAAAAATAATCTCTGCCATGCCGGTGGCTGCCGGGTCACCGTCATAAGCCGCCTGCACATCCATATGCACCTGATTGCGCACCTTGGGTATCTGTTCAAAAAACTCCAGGCACAGCCGCTGGGCCTCTGCCTGAGCCTGAGCCTCAGTTTTGCCCTGATTTTCAAGACCTAAGGCAATCTGCCGGTTCAGGTTGAACATCACATCTTCCACCAGCACAGAAATATTGTGCTTGGCGTTATAGCTGCGGTAATTCTTATCCCGATAATAGCCAGGGAACACAATGCGGCGCAGCTTCTTAATGATGTCAATAATCACATCCCGGTCCGGCCGGCGGAATAAATCCATTTTGTCAATGACCCGGCCGCGCTGATAGTCTGCAAGAATGCGGTCCACTACCGCTTCCATCTTCTGCTCCATAGAATCCATACCGTCCCCTCCTTTTTTAAGTGTTATATCATACCCAAAGAACCTTGTCAATGTTCCTGTTGACAGGTTAGACAGCAAATGGGTATAATGTAGAAAATCCTTTCAGGAGGTTTTTTATGCCTGTTTATCCGTCCGTCCGGGAGCTTATTGGGGCAACGCCCCTGATTGCCCTTCCCGGCATCCAACAAGAATACGCCCTTAACGCCCGGCTGCTTGCCAAGGTAGAAAGCTTTAACCCCGGTGGCTCAGCCAAGGACCGGGTGGCCCTTGCCATGCTCCGGGATGCAGAAAGCCGGGGTATTTTGGCCCCCGGTGGCACCGTAATTGAACCCACCTCCGGCAACACCGGCATCGGCCTTGCCTGGGTGGCTGCCACCTTGGGCTACAAGGCCATTATCGTTATGCCCGATTCTATGAGCATTGAGCGCATTAAGCTTATGGAAGCTTACGGTGCTCAAGTGGTGCTCACCCCCGGTCGCGATGGTATGACCGGGGCCATTGCCAAAGCCCGGGCCCTCGCCCAGGATATCCCCGGCAGCTTTATCGCCGGCCAATTCGATAACCCAGCCAATCCCAATGCCCACTATTTAACCACCGGCCCGGAAATTTGGCAGGATGCCGAGGGCAAACTGGATATTTTCGTTGCCGGTGTGGGTACCGGTGGCACCATTTCCGGTGCCGGCAAATACCTGAAAGAAAAAGACCCCCACATTCAGGTGGTGGCAATTGAGCCGGAAGATTCTCCTCTGCTGAGCAAGGGCAAGGCAGGCCCCCATGGCCTGCAGGGTATTGGCCCGAACTTTGTTCCCCAAACTTTGGATAGAGCCATCCTTGACCGGGTGCTTACCGTCACTCAGGAGCAGGCCCAGGAAGCCGCCCGGGCCCTTGCCCGGAAGGAAGGTCTGTTGTGCGGCATTTCCTCCGGTGCTGCCCTTTATGGTGCAATCTGCCTTGCCCGAGAGCCGCAAAACGCAGGCAGGACCATTGTGGTTGTGCTGCCGGACAGCGGCGAACGGTATTTATCCACATCCCTGTTTGAATAAAAACTGCGGTGCATCCTAAAAAATGCACCGCATATTTTTATTCTACAATTCTAATGCTTGCACCCAAAGCCTTGAGTTTTTTCACAAGGTTCTCATAGCCGCGCTCAATAAAGTGAATGTTATCCACATAAGTGGTTCCCTCGGCAACCAGGCCGGCAATCACCAGCGCTGCGCCTGCACGCAGGTCCCTGGCACGCACCGAAGCACCGTTAAGCTTGGGCATGCCGGTAACCATGGCGGTTTTGCCATTGATAACAATATCAGCGCCCATATTGGCAAGCTCGGAACAATAGCCAAAAAAACGGGTTTCATACACGCTCTCCGTAAGGCGGCTGCTGCCCTCAGCAAGGGTCATACACACGCAAATCTGCGCCTGCATATCCGTGGGGAAGCCGGGATAGGGGCGGGTCTTGACCGTGGTGCTTTTCAGCTTGCCCTCGGAGCGAACCCGGATGGCATCGTCATAATTGATGAACTGCGCACCCATTTCCTCAAGCTTGGAGGTGATGCACTCCATATGCTTGGGGATAACATTTTTCAGCAGCACATTGCCGCCGGCAGCTGTAACGGCTGCCAGATAAGTGCCGGCCTCAATTTGGTCGGGGATGATGGTGTAGGTGCCGCCCCGGAGCTTCTGAACACCGCGAATCTTCACTGTGTCCGTACCGGCGCCGGAAATATTGGCGCCCATTGTGTTAAGAAAGTTAGCCAGGTCAACAATATGAGGCTCCTTGGCGGCATTTTCAATCACCGTCTGACCGGGCAGCAGACAGGCTGCCATAATGATATTCATGGTGGCGCCAACACTAACCACGTCCAGACTCACGCGGCTGCCCTGCAGACCATTGGGGCCGGGCTCCAGGGCAACATATTCTTCCGTTTCCTCCACCTTAGCGCCAAGGGCAGCAAAGCCCTTGATATGCTGGTCGATGGGACGGGAAGCAAAGTTGCAGCCACCGGGCAAAGCCACATTACACTGGCCGAAACGGCTTAAAAGAGCGCCCATTAAATAGTAGCTGGCGCGCATCTTTCGCACAAGCTCTGCATCAGGGCAGGTTTTATTTATATTGGTGCAATCCAGCACAACAGCGGCTTCCTCACGGGTCACCACCGCGCCCAAATCCTGCAATATGCTAAGCAATATGCGCACATCGGAAATATCGGGCACATTTTCCACTCTGCAAACACCCTGTATCAGCAGGGCAGCCGGCAGAATGGCTACTGCGGCATTTTTGGCGCCGCTGATGGTGATCTCTCCGTGCAAAGGAGTACCGCCGATAATTTCATATCTTGCCAAGGACACTCACTCCTTGCGAATTTACTTCCTGAATTATACCATATTCCTTGCGTTATGTAAAGTATATTTTTGCGCCGATAGGCAGAGAGGACTTGAACCCAAGCAGGTTTTCAGACGCCTGCATTTCCCAATACATCAGAAAATCCCTTGATAATACACAAAGTATTGTCTGCATAATTTTCTTCGTCTTGGGAAATGCGGGCGGCTGAAAACTGCCAAGCACCTCTCAGCAAGTGATATTTGATAGATTTTTGGCGCAGATGACGCCGCCTTGCTGACGCAAGGCAAGGAAGATAAGTCAAAAAGCAGCAAATAGGGCTGCTGAGAGGCTACTTGGGTTCGAGTCCTCTCTACCTATCGGCGCAACCCCTTGGGATAATGGTTTTTCAGTACATTACCATCACCTTTTCCCCATCCAAGGCTGCAACCATCAGCCTGCACCAGACACCAGCCACGCACCGGTGAGGAGATTGTTTGCCCACCCATATACCGGGCAATATCAGGATGGGAAGCCGGGATATTCCAAGTGTTTTTGGCGCTTTTCAGCCACAACGCCAAAGCGTGGGCCGGCTCAAAACGGTCCTTTTTCACCTGGCCAAGCTCCAAGCCTGCGCGCAGCACCTTAATGCGGCTGATATCAGGCATTTCCTCCGGGCATAAATAAAGGCAATCCCCAAACATCATGAATTTTCCTGCAGGCAGGGTAATTTCCAGATCTTTGGCAAACTGAGTCCACTGCCAAGGCGCTTTCTCCCCTTTGCAGATGGCTGTTTCGCTTTCTTCGCCCAGCTGCTTTTTCAGCACCGCCGCAAAATGTCCTTCCCCTTTCAGTTTATGGGGCCACAGGCGGAATGTTCCGTTTTCCCCGGAGGTAAACCACGGAGCTTCCACAGCCTCCGGAATAAATTCCGGGTGCCGCTGCAAAAAAGCTGCCACCGCCTCCTCATTTTCCTGAGGGGCAAAGGTACAGGTGGAATATACCAACCGGCCGCCGGGGCGCACCAGCGCTGCGCCGCTGTCCAGGATTTCTGCCTGACGACGGGCGCACATATCCACTGTTTCCGGGCTCCAATCCATAACGGCAGCTTCTTCCTTGCGGAACATGCCCTCCCCGGAGCAGGGAGCGTCAATGAGCACCCGGTCGAAAAAGCCGGGATATTTGCTTGCCAGCGTTTGAGGATGCTCACCCGTCACCAGAGCGTTGGCAACGCCCATACGCTCTATGTTGCGGCTGAGTATCTTCGCCCGCTTGGGGTTTATTTCGTTGCACAGCAAAAAGCCCTCCCCTGCCAGACGCCCGGCAATTTGGGTGGACTTACCGCCGGGGGCGGCACAAAGGTCGCAAATCCGTTCTCCCTTTTGCGGGTCCAGCAGCACCACAGGCGCCATAGCGCTGGCTTCCTGCAAATAGTAAACGCCGGCTTCGTGGTATGGATGCAAGCCGGGTCGCTGCCCGGCATCATAATAATAGCCCATAGGCTCCCAGGGCACAGGCTCCAGGGCAAAGGGCAGCGGGCCGGAAAAGCCCTTCAGGGGATTTATGCGAAGGGCAACCGCCCGGGGCCGTTCCATACTTTGAAGATAGGCCGGATATTCCTCCCGCAGTTGCACCTGCATACGATTCAAAAATTCCTGGGGAAGCATCAATTTCCCTCCTAAAAAAATATGGGAGCAGATAACTCTGCTCCCATAAATGAAACTAAGTAGCTTACACGGTGGGCTGGTTGGCTGCCTCGATGATCTGCACAAACTTCTCGGGAACCAGAGAAGCGCCGCCGATCAGGCCGCCGTCAATATCGGGCTGTGCCAGCAGCTCATAGGCGTTCTTTTCGTTCATAGAGCCGCCATAGAGGATGGAAATGGCACGGGCATTCTTGGAGCTGTAAAGCTTGCGCACAACGGCACGGATGTTCTGACAAACCTCCTGAGCCTGCTCAGGGGTGGCAGTGCGGCCGGTGCCGATGGCCCAAATGGGCTC
>JAZMZJ010000065.1:0-2749 GCA_045585915.1 Faecousia sp.
TTAATTTCCGGTCAGTCCATATCCTAAATAAAAAACGAAAAAATACATATTTGAATGTTAATTTAACAATGTCTTTAATTTAGGATGCATTGTTGTTTTATTCTTTTTATGATATAACATGATTTATAAGCAAAAGGAGAAACAATATAGGAACATGCATTCACCTGCAAAAAAGCATCTTTCCTCTTTTCAGATAATAATATTGAGCTTTGTGGCGGTCATTTTAACGGGCGCGCTGATACTTTCTCTTCCCATTTCCTCAAAGGATGGGATATATACTCCTTTTGTTGAAGCCCTTTTTACCTCCACGTCAGCCGTATGCGTTACGGGCCTTGTGGTGCATGATACCGCATCCTACTGGTCTGTCTTTGGTCAGGCGGTAATACTTGTTCTCATACAGATAGGCGGCCTTGGCGTAATGACGGTGGGGGTATTCTTTGCGGTTATTTCAGGCAGGCGCATTTCCCTTATGCAGCGCAACACAATGCAGGAGGCGATCGCCTCACACAAGCTGGGCGGGATAATAAAGCTTACCCAGTTTGCTGTGGTTGTAACATTTATATTGGAAATAACCGGCGCGTTGATCATGGCGCCTGTATTTTATGGCGACTATGGCACAAGGGGAATATGGATGGCGCTTTTCCATTCAATCTCCGCCTTCTGCAATGCGGGCTTTGATATAATGGGAGGCCCGGGGGGAGAGTATGTTTCCCTTATGTCATATGCTGATAATCCCGCTGTCAATATAACGGTAATGCTGCTTATCATCATAGGCGGTCTGGGTTTCCTTACATGGGAGGATATATACTCAAACAGGCATATGATAAAGCGATACAGAATGCAAAGCAAGGTAATATTCGTAACCACCGGAATACTTATTATTTTGCCGGCTATATTCTTTTATATAAATGACTTTTCCCACCTTGAGGGGGGAGAGAGGATGCTTATCTCTCTTTTTCAGTCAGTAACCACAAGGACGGCAGGCTTTAACACCGCGGACCTTACCGCTATGACCACCGCGGGAATAGCCCTGATGATACCGCTTATGCTTATAGGCGGCTCGCCGGGATCTACTGCAGGCGGCATGAAAACCACCACTGCGGCTGTGCTCTTTGCCAATGCCATAGCTGTATTCAGGCGAAGGGATGAGGCCAGCTTTTTCGGCCGCAGGGTGGAAAACGACGTGGTGCGGCATGCCTGCGCCATACTGATGCTGTACATTGTGCTGTTTTTCGGCGGCGCATTGGCTATAAACCTGATAGAAAGCATACCCATGAAGGAATGTCTGTTTGAGGCAGCCTCCGCCATAGGCACCGTAGGACTTTCGCTGGGAATAACGCCAAGCCTCGGCACCCTTTCCCGGCTGATACTCATCATGCTGATGTTCCTTGGCAGGGTAGGAGGACTTACGCTGGTATATGCCGCGTTTTCCTCACCTGATATACAGCATTCCAAGCTGCCTGTGGGCAACATTACAGTAGGATAAAAGAAAGGAAAACAACTATGAAATCCATACTTCTGATAGGCGTGGGAAGATTTGGCAAGCATATTGCCATGAAGCTTAACGAGCTGGGCCATGAGGTAATGGCAATAGACATTAATGAGGAAAGGATAAACGAAATACTTCCCTATGTAGTTGGAGCGCAGATAGGCAACAGCACCAATTTTGAATTTTTAAGGTCCCTTGGTATTAACAATTACGATGTATGCATCGTTGCTATCAGCAGCGATTTTCAAAGCTCCCTTGAGACCACCTCCCTGCTGAAGGAGCTTGGAGCAAAAATGGTGGTATCCCGCGCTGAAAGGGACGTACAGGCAAAGTTTTTGCTTAGAAACGGCGCGGACGAGGTGGTATATCCCGAAAGGCAGGTGGCGGAATGGGCTGCCATACGCTACAGCGCGGATCATATAATGGATTACATAGAACTGGATGAAAAATACGCCATTTTTGAGGTGATGGTGCCGGAAAATTGGGTGGGCAGGTCCATCGGCCAGATAGATATACGCAAAAAGTACAGCATAAACATACTGGGCATAAAGTATAACGACAAAATGAATATAGTGATAGCCCCCGATATAATACTCACGCGGGAAATGAGCCTGCTGGTAATGGGGGAATACAAAACACTGCAAAAATGCTTTGATATATAAGCAGCGCTCCTGCGGGGATATGTGTCCGCAGGAGTTTTTGTATTAAATAAAAAAATTGGGCTGCAAAATCGTCATTATACTATATTTTACCCAATGAAAATAGTATAATATATGTTAGCAGAACTATGGAGGTATCGCCCATGAAACTGACCGTCGACACTCAGGAGCTTAATGCAGTATTGGCCGTAGCATCCAAGGCCCTCAGCGCAAAGTCCACAGTAAGCATACTGGAAGGCATATACATGGCCGCGGAAAACGGCGAGCTGCTGCTGCGCTGTACCGATATGTCTCTGCAGATAGAAGCCACCATCGGCGCAAACGTTGAAAAGGGCGGAGCATGCGTGCTGCCCGGCCGCCTCTTTGCGGACCTTGCCCGCAAGCTCCCCGGGGAAGAGACCTCCTTTACCCTGGAAAAGTCCTCTATGCTGGTGGAGAGCGGCAGGGCCACCACCACCATGCAGACCGAGAACGCCAAGTACTATATCAGCATGCCGGATGTGCATAAGGAATTCTCCCTTACCATATCCAAGCCTGCCCTCAAGAACATGATCCGCCAGAGCATATTCGCCACCGCTCAGGACGATTCCAAGCCCATACT
>JAZMZJ010000066.1:0-2109 GCA_045585915.1 Faecousia sp.
GGCTGAAGGCAAGAGCCACGGCACAGTTATCAAGTATTACACCATCTTAAAGAGCCTTTTCAAAATGGCATATATGAACGATGAAATACCACGCAATCCGATGGACAAAGTAGAACGCCCAAAGCCTCGCAAGGATGAAGCTAAAAAAATGGAGGTTGAAGCCTACACAGCAGACGAGATTGCACGCATTTTGGAATGCCTGGCACAAAAAGATGTACCGCTAAAATGGCGTGTCTTTATGGAGCTTATGATTGACACAGGTATTCGCCGGGGAGAATGCTGCGGCTTGAAATGGTCAAATGTGGATTTCCAAAACAGCACCATCACCATAGAGCATAACCTGTGCTATACTCCGGAAAAAGGCGTGTATCTGGACACTCCCAAAAATGGCAAGGTTCGTATTCTTCCTGTATCTCCGGAAATTATGCCTCTGTTGCGACAGCTGCGGACGAATGAAGGGGTTATTAAGCTAAGCCCTTATGTATTCACACAGGACGGTACAACAGAGCCGATGCACCCCCAAAGCCCCACACGGTTTATGCAGAAGTTTTCCGCTAAGTATGGCATACCGGATTTGCACCCCCACAAGCTGCGGCATAGTTTCGCCAGCATCACAATCACAAGCGGCGGCGATATTGCCAGCGTGTCAGAAATTCTGGGACACTCCGACAAAGCCGTCACATTGAGAATGTATACCCACGCCGATCAAGCTAGTATGACTAGGACAAGTAATATCTTCCGTGAAGCCATCAAACGGAAACAGGCATAAAAAAAGCCGGGCAGGTTCAGCACCTGTCCGGTCATTTTTTCGGTCTATGTAGTGGTTTTTGTAGTGGTTTTTTTGGCTGTCAAGTTTTCCGCAAAAAAGCAAAAGCCCCAAAACCGTTGTGGTTCTAGGGCTTTTTTGGAGCTGCTAGCCAGATTTGAACTGGCGACCTCATCCTTACCAAGGATGCGCTCTACCGGCTGAGCTATAGCAGCATGCGCAGACAGCTTTTGCATTATATCGCAGGCACCTGCAAATGTCAAGACATTTTTCGAAAAATTTCAAAAAACCTGCCGAATGCCTGCAACCCCATAAAAAAGGACCTGCCGCTGGACACGGCAGGTCTGTTGCTTCAATGTTCTTTGCAGTTCGCGTAGGGCGGGGGCTTGCTCCCGCCGTTTGTAGCGTCAACGCATTGACAGCGGAAGTTTTCCGCTTACACGCCGGAGTAGGCTGCGAAGCCTGCGTCCACGGGCAGCACCACGCCGGTGATGGCGGAGGCGGCCTTGTCGTCGCACAGGAACAGGGTTGCGCCCAGCAGCTCGCCAGCATCCACGAAGCGGCCGGTGGGAGTGCCGTTCAGGATCTTGGCGGAACGGGCGGTGGGAGTGCCGTCGGGGTTGAACAGCAGTGCCTTGTTCTGAGCAGATACCAGGAAGCCGGGGGCAATGGCGTTGCAGCGGATGCCGGTGCCGGCAAAGTGGGTAGCCAGCCACTGGGTGAAGTTGGAGATACCGGCCTTGGCAGCGGAGTAGGCGGGGATCTTGGTCAGGGGGGTGTAAGCATTCATGGAGGAGATGTTCAGAATGCAGCCGGCCTTCTTTTCCACCATATCCTTGGCAAATGCCTGGGTGGGCAGCAGAGTGCCCTGGAAGTTCAGCTTGAACACGAAGTCCACGCCGCCCGCATCCAGATCAAAGAAGGACTTGCCGCCTTCCTTGGCCTCGTGCTGATACTCATTGTCGGTGGTGGCACGGGGATTGTTGCCGCCGGCGCCGTTGACCAGAATGTCGCAAGGACCCAGGTCACGCAGAACGGCCTGATGGACCTCTTCCAGAGCGGCGGGCTCCAGGACGTTGGCCTTGTAGCCTTCCATGATGAAGCCTTCGGCCTTGACTTCCTCGGCCAGCTTCTTGACGGCATCCTCGTTCAGGTCCAGGGCAGCGACCTTTGCGCCGCACTGTGCAAATGCACGGGCCATTGCGCCGCAGATCAGACCGCCGGCACCGGTGACGACCACGACCTTACCGGTGTAATCAATGTTCAGGGGAAGATTCAGCATAGTAATACCTCCAAATAATAATTAACAGGATTATTATAATACAGCTTTTCCGCTATGACAA
>JAZMZJ010000067.1:0-18452 GCA_045585915.1 Faecousia sp.
CCTTAACGATTTCCAGATTCTCGATGGTGACCTGCTCATTGCCCATCTGACCGGCGCCAATCTTGCCGGGGAAGATGCGGGACTGGTGAGAAGATGCGCCCATAGAACCAGCGTGACGGTGGACAGGGCCGCCGCCGTGGGTCATGTCGGTGCGGTGAGCGCCGTGGCGCTTGATAACGCCCTGGTAACCATGGCCCTTGGAAATGCCGGTGATATCGATCATATCGCCAGCAGCGAAGACGTCAGCTTTGACAACGTCGCCCACATTCAGGGCAGAGGTGTCTTCCAGTCTGAACTCCTTCAGGTGCTTAACAGCCTCAACGCCCGCCTTCTTCAGGTGGCCGGCTTCGGGCTTGGTCAGCTTTGCTTCCTTAACGGACTCAAAGCCCAGCTGAACAGCTACATAGCCGTCAGTCTCAACATTCTTCTTCTGAGTAACGGTGCAGGGGCCGGCCTCCACAACGGTAACCGGGATCACCTTGCCGCTCTCATCGAAGATCTGGGTCATACCCACTTTCTTGCCGATGATTGCTTTCTTCATTTTGGTTTCTCCTTTTATTAGGTTATTGGTTGACAGGCCCATTGGGAGGCCTTGCCAACATGACCCGTCCGCCCGATGCTATTTCAGTGCGGGCAGCGGTGAATTCCTATATATTTAATAATGTATAGGAATTACAGCTTTATCTCTATCTCAACACCAGCGGGAAGATCCAGGCTCATCAGGGCCTCAACGGTCTTCTGGTTGGGGTTAAGGATATCGATCAGTCTCTTATGGGTTCTGCGCTCAAACTGCTCACGGCTGTCCTTATACTTGTGAACAGCGCGAAGGATAGTAACAACTTCCTTCTTGGTGGGCAGGGGGATGGGACCGGAGGCAGCAGCGCCGTTGCGCTTTGCGGTGTGAACGATCTTGGCTGCGCTGGCGTCGATCAGCTGGTGATCGTAGGCCTTCAGCCGGATGCGAATCATTTGGTTTGCCATGGTTTGTTTCCTCCTTGAATTTCGTACTCAGTTTGCTTGGTAGTTAGGGTACGGAGAACTTAAGGCTTTAGGGAATCGAACGTCGATAGCCCTTAAGCCGTCCCTTTTTGATTCTTTCAGGCTTATCCTCCTTGCCTTGCGCCAGCAAAGCTGCGTCGTCTGCACCTGAAATCTCTCAAAAAACCAGGCTTAAGGGTGCTGTGCAGTTCTCACGCCCTGCCACATGTCAAGACAAGCAAAACACCGCAGACAATACCTTATGTATTATCAAGGGGTTTTGTGCTGAATTGGCAGGTGGCAGGCCGTGAGAACCTGTCGAGGTTCAATTCCCTAAAGCCTTTGTTCACGCCTCCGTGCGTATCACTCTGAGGCAAGAAAAATGGCCGACGCAAGGCCGACCTTTCTCCCGACGCAGCGATATACGCAGCGCAAACAGGACAGTTCAGCCGCCCGATGACCGGACATACTCCGCAGAAGTTACCGGCTCTTGCCGCAATCTCCTGCATCATCGCATTGCGCGCTGGGCATAATGCCCCTACACGCGCCCGATTATCATACCACCGCCCCGTGCGTTTGTCAAGAATTATTTTTAGAAAAATTCAGGATTTTTCACAAAATTTTTGCTGTTACTTTGTGGACTATGCTAATCATAAAAAGCCGCTTTCGCATATCGCGAAAGCGGCTTTTATAATTAAAAATTACAGATTATACCACTTGATCTCGTTGGCTTCCAGGTGCAGCTCGAAGCTGCCGCTGTCGGTATAAACCACGGTATCCTGAGGCACATAGGTGTTATTCACCACGCAGTACTTGCCGTTTGCCACGAAAGCATGGACCTCCACATTATAATTGGTAGAATACCACTTATGGAGCATATCCTCTCCGTGGGCAGCCCACAGGATCGCCCGGTACAGCACACGGCTGTTCTCAAAAGAATAAGGCAGGCCGGAAATATAAACGCTGCGTCCACTGCCGAAGGCATTTGCGGCCATCTGCACTTCCCTATCCTTCTGCACCAGAATATCCGTGCCTGCAAAGGCATAGATATTCTTCTTGCCCTCGCCAAAGTCCACCTCACCTGCAACATCTTCCAGGATGAAATGGCCGGGATTCTGTTCCCAGTTATATTTATCGTAGTTGAGGGTAAAGCCAGTTTCCTTTTCCACGCCCAGCACATTGCTAAGCTGGAAGAAATGTCCCTGATGCTGATGGCCGGTAGGCTCGCCAACGCCAATGAAGCCGCCGCCGTTATGGACAAACCTGCGAACAGCAGAGGAAATCACCGGGTCGGCCCACTCTGCGCCGCCGGTATGGGCGGTATCCCCATCACCCACATTGATAATAACATCAATGGTATCCAATATGGCAGGATTTTCCCGGATATCATCAAAGGAAATGAACTTCACATCAAAGGGCGCGCCGGACAGGGCCTCTATGATACCTGCGTAGGAATAGTTTTGCTTTTGGTACAAGGCGTGGTGGACCATATGACAGCCCCAGGCACGCATCTTGCCCCAACTATTGAGCACCGCCACGGTCTTAACGCAGTAAGGTGTCGTTCCCTTGATGTTCTCATACAGCTCACGGAACTCGTTGCAAACGCTTTCCACATAGTCGATAAATTCAGGGAACTGCAGCGCCAGCTTCAAATAGCCGCCGTAACCGATGCGGTCAATGGGCTTGCGAAGGATAGCGCGACGGGCTGTGACCCAGTTTTCCTTGGCTTCCTTAACCGGGTCGCCACCTTCGTGGAAGGTATCGGGGAAGAAATAGGGCAGGAAACGGCCCTCGGTATACTTAACGCCGGGAATATCGGAAATCAGACGCAGGGTGCTGCCGTTACCAACAGAGCCAACCACTGCATCCACGCCAATGGTCTTCCACTCCTCCATGAAGGGCTCTGTGCCAATCCAGTGGTCACCCAGGAACATCATAGCCTCCAGGCCCAGCTCGTGGGTAATATCCACCATTTCCTTGCAAAGCTTCGCCACTTCCCTGCGCTGGAAGGCCTGGAAGTCCTTAAACTCCTTGGAAGGAATGCGGTACTGGTTATTGTAATAGCCCTGATCCACGATAAACTCGGGGCGGAACTTATAGCCAACTTCCTTCTCAAACTGCTCCAAAATATAAGGAGATACAGAAGCGGAATAGCCGTACCAGTCCACATACTTTTCCCGCTTCAGCTCATCGAACACCAGGGTGAACTGATGGAAGAAGGTGGTATAGCGAATAACATTCACATAGGGATGGTCTGCAATAAATTTGCGCAGGCGTTCCATGGTGAACTTACGGGTTTTGGGCTGACGCACATCAAAGGTGATTTGATGCTCAAAATTCTGCCAGTTGTTGGTGACGGCGTTGTACATATGTACAGGGTCCCAAATCAGGTAAGCCAAAAATGCCACTGTATATTCATGGAAGGGCTGGGGGCTGTCAATCACAACGCAGCCGGTTTCCTGGCAATACTCCCAGGCATCGGCTGGGAGAGGCTCACCAGCAGTACGGTCCATCACTTCCCACCAACGCTTAATATCATCCCGGGTATTCACCTCCATCAGCTCCCGGGAGATGCCCTTCATCAGCTCGATGGTCAACGGGCCTCCGGTAGCGGTATGGAAACCGGTCATAATATAGCACTGCTGCACCTCGTCGGGATTTGCCTTTGCCCAGGCATTGTCCTTACGGGTGGTATAATAAGTGGAGTAAATTTTTGCATTTTGATTTTGAAGCTCAGCAGGAAAATCCGTTCCGTCGCAATCGCGAATAGCGTCTGCGCCCCAGCGCTTCAAAATCTCCAGAGTTTGGGGAACCACGTCCAAATCGGTGGGGATAGTCACCCTGCCAACTCTTCTTACATCTGTCATATTTGTTCTCCTTAAACCTCCCGTTCCGGGAGGGCGATTTTATTTGTGGCGAGCGTTATACACAAAGAGCGCAGACAACAGGAAAACCAAGCCAAGGCACATAATGCCCAAACCCTCCAGCTTTCCGGTCATAGTCCAGCCCCAAACAGTAAGCACCAAACCTACCACAAAAAAAGCTGCGATCAAGATAAAACGAAACTTCTCGTGATTTTTCCAAAACATAACAGCACCTTAGCCTTTCAGACCGCCTACGGTCATACCCTTAGTCAAATTCTTCTGCACGCAGATATAAAGAATCAGCACAGGCAGCATAACCAGCACAAGACCGGCATACATAGGCCCGTATTCCGCAGCAGACTGCTGGGCCTGCATCAAATTTAGCAAGCCTGCAGGCAAGGTCCACTGATCCCGGTTGGTAACCAAGGTCTTAATGATGATATATTCATTCCAGAAGGACAGGAAATTGAAGAGGATGACGGTAATAATGGCAGGCTTGGCCATGGGGCAAATCACCTGCAGCATGGTGCGAAAATACCCGGCGCCGTCAATATAGGCTGCCTCCTCAAAATCATGGGGCACTGTTGCAAAGTAGCTGGAGAGCAGGTAGATAGTAAAGGGCAGCGCAGTTGCCGCATAAACAACGGCTACCACAATGTGATTGTTCAGCAAAAAGCCACTGCCCAGGAATGTACGCAGCCACTTATCGCCATCGCTAAGCATCAGATAAATGGGAACAACAATGTAGTTGACATTGATGAACAGGCCTGCCATAAAGCAAGTACGCAGGAACTTCTGGGTAACGAACTTAAATCTTGCCAGGCAGTAGGAAGCCGGCAGTGCCACCACCAGCAGGATCACCAGCGCCAGGGCGGTAATGAGCACAGAATGGAGCATATAGCCGCCCATATTGGCCTTCGTCCAGGCAGATACAAAGTTCTCCCAGTGAATATGGGTGGGCAGCGCCCAGGGGTTGCCGTAATGCTCCGGAGTTGCCTTTACAGAAGCCACCATCACCCACACAACAGGAATCAGGATTACAATGGCCAAAACGCTCAGGCAAACATAAATAAACGCTTTATACAGCCGTTCGCCCTTTCCGATTTCTTTTTTCAGCTTCATTTCGGCACCTCCTTAAAACTCCAGTATTTCCCGTTCTGTGGCCTTGTTGACCAGGGCAGACAGACCGAAAGATACCAGGAATATCACAACGCCGATGGCCATGGCATAACCATAGCCGCCGCCAAGGTTCTTCTGATTATACATATACAAAAGGGACACATTGGATGCATTGTTGGGGCCGCCGCTGGTCATGGCGCTGACAAACAAAAATGCCATATTGATGGTGGAAATAACAAAGAAGGTCAGAGTGGTGCGGATATTGTTCCAAATCAGCGGCAGCGTGATTTGGAAGAACTGCGTTCTGCGATTGGCGCCATCCAGCCCGGCAGATTCGTACAGGGAACCCGGGACGGATGCCATGGCTGCCATATACATAACCATATAATAGCCCACCGCCTGCCACACCATGGCAATAATCAGGCTAAGGATTACATGCTGCTCGCCCTTCCACAAAATGCCGTCCTGGCCAAACAAATGCAAAATGCTGTTCAGCAGGCCCTTGTCCACATCGTAGATGGCGGAAAAAATGCCGGAGATAACCACCACAGACAGGATATTGGGTATGTAGAAGACAATACGGAAGAAATTCTGTCCCTTGATATTCTCCTTGGTGAGAATGAATGCAAAAAGCAGCGCCATAGCCATGGTGAACACCGTCACCATCACAATAAGCAGCAGCATATTCTGCATAGACTGGATGAACTTGGCATCCCGCATCAGCATTTGGAAGTTCTCAAAGCCGACAAACTTCTCCGTGGGATTGAAGGTGCCCCGTTCAAACAGCGACAGGCGGAAAACATTAAAGGTTGGCACCAGCATAAATACCGTAAACAGCAGCACAGCAGGCACCACGCATATCAAAATGAAGACCGTTCGCCTAATATTACTTCTCATTTTCCCAACTCCTTAAAAGTGTATTGAAAAAGTTTTTTCCCCTACGCACCACAGCCTGTGCGCACGGGAAAGAACCTTAAAAAGGGTGGCAGCGACAGGCGTCGCTGCCACCCAAACAGTTAATAGTGTGGACGAAAATCCGTTAAATCAGCTCAGCAGATTCTCAGCCATCAGTGCGGAATTGGCCTTGACCTGGTCGGCATACTGCTCAATGGTGAGCGTACCGGCAACCAGAGAGTCGATGGGGGTGAAGAAGGTGCTGGAAACGTCAACACCGGGGATGGAGCCAAAGGCAGCGAAGCCACCCATAGCAGCCTTAGCGCCGTTGTCATAGATGGAGTAGAACAGCTTGTTCTCGCCTTCCAGCATATCGGCAATGCCCAGGATGGGCTGCATAGCGCCGGCGGTAGCGAAAATCTTGGCAGCCTTATCGGAGTACAGGAAGGCTACGAACTGTTCAGCGCCCTCAATGTTGGAAGCGCCGGCAGGAATCCAAGCCTGCTCAAACCAGCAGAAGGAGTAAGGTGCGGTGCCGGCAGCGGGAACAGCAGTCATGCCCCACTCGAACTCATTCTCCAGAGTCTCCAGAGCGCCAGCCATTTCGCCGGTGATCCAGGTGCCGTTGGGCATAAACAGAGCATCGTTGGTCATAACCATCAGCTGGTTCTTGGTGAAGTCCTGATTGTTAGCCTGTGCGGGGGTAGAGGGGTGGGTGTAAGTAGCCAGCTTGTCAAGGATGTTCAGCAGGGTCTTGCCGTTGGCAGAGTCCCAAGCGCCTTCCTGATAAGTGGTAATCGCATTGAAGAACTCGGGGCCGCCGATGGCGTTCATCAGAGCGAACATAAATGCATCGTAGTAGCCGGCGGTGGGGTAAGTAAACAGAGCGATGCCTTCAGCAGCGGCCAGGTCGCCCAGCGTCCACATCTCATCCCAAGTGGTGGGAACGGTCCAGCCCTTCTCCTCGAACAGCTTTGCGTTGTAGAACAGGCCGCAGGGAGAATAGAACATGGGAGCCAGGTAAGTCTTGCCATCGCCGTAGGGCACGCAGATGTTGTTGTCGGTGAAGCCGCCTGCGATCTTCTCGGAAACCTTAACAGTCTCGCCGGGAATGGTCAGGTTCAGCATGTTGGACAGGTCGTGCAGAGCGTTGCTCTTGATCATCTGCTCGGTCAGGCCGGCAGGACGACCGGTGGCCAGGTGCACAACGTCAGGGTACTCGCCGTTCTGCATGGGGCCGGAGATAACGTCTTCCAGGTTCTTATCGGTGGTCAGTTCCACCTTGATGCCGGTTTCAGCCTCAAAAGCTGCGGCAACCTGCTGCCAAACTTCGGAGCCATAAGCGGTCTCAATAGCAGCAACCTTGATCACCTTTTGGGTTTCACCGCCGTCGGTGCTGGGAGCAGCGGGTGTGCAAGCAGCAATACCCAGTGCCATTGCCAGAACCAGCAAAAGCGCAAGAATCTTCTTCATGGGTTTTTCCTCCATAATATTATAGTTTTTGCGGAATTTTCCTTTCCACTATATATAAGTATACATTCCCTAACCATTTTTACAAGATAGATTTTGCCATATTTTTTATAGATATTGCTTTTACAATATTTTCAACATTTTGTTCAATTTGCATAGGTCATTTTTGTGCAAATCGCATAAATTTGTATGAATAACTATTTTCACTCGTTATTTTCTTTAGGCGTAGTGTTTTTTTTAGGTTGAAAAAAGCAATTTTATATAATATAATCTCAATATATATAAAAAGAAGGATGAATTTTATGAGCAGAAGTCATTATGCCCTTGGCCAAGATCAGGCGCTGACAGTTCGCGGCACGGTAAAGCTGCTGGATGCAGCTTCAGCCAGATACGGCGGTGACTGGCACAGTGTGCCTCACACCCATAAGCACATGGAGCTGTTTTTTATTGTTGGCGGCAACGGGCGGTTTTTCATCGACGGGCAGTACTACCCGGCAATGAACAACAACCTGATTCTCATTAATCCCAACGTCCCACACACTGAGGTCAGCCTTAATTCCCAGCCCCTTGAGTATATTGTTTTGGGCATTGAAGGCATTGAACTGCCGGCGGATGGACATGACAGCAGCAATTTTGCTATCCTGGAGCATTTTGAAGATGCGGAAATTTCCGGCTGCCTGCGAAACATCCTCCGGGAAATGGAGAAAAAGAGCCCCGGCTACAAGGATATTTGCCAGGCCTATGCGGAGATTTTAGTCATCCGCCTTATGCGCAGCCTCTCCCTGGACCTGCCGGCAGAGCCCCAATCCAAATCCGCCAACCGCCAGTGCGCAGCAGTTAAGCGCTACATAGATTTGCATTTCAAAGAGCCGATAACCCTGGAGCTTTTGGCCCGGGAAGGACATATCAACAAATATTACTTATCCCATATTTTCAAAGAAGAATACGGCATCTCCCCTATTAACTATTTAATTATAAAACGGATAGAGGAAAGCAAATATCTGCTGTCAGAAACGGACCTTTCCCTATCCCAAATTGCCCAGCTGCTGGGTTTTTCTTCCCTGAGCTATTTTTCCCAGGTATTTCGCAGAGTGCAATCGGTTAGCCCAAAAGAATTCCGCCAGCGGCTGAACAAAATGTAACAAAGGGCAGGATGCAAATCCTGCCCTTTGATTTTATTCTGCTGTTTCAATCGGTGCTTCTGCCGCAGCCGGTTCTTCCGTCACAGCCGGTGCCTCCACTTTCTCCACAGGCTTTTCCCGCAAATAGGTAATCACTTCACGGAGCTGCCCAATTTGCACATTCTGGCTTTGCACCATTTTTGCAGTGTTCTCGGCAATCTCACCGTAAGCATACAACGTCAGGCCACTGAGCCAAATAAAGAACGCCATCACGCCGCAAGAAATAATGATGCCCACCGCCGAAATGATCATGGCAACAGGGGCTTCGTCAGAAAACCCTGTTGCCAGCACCAATCCGGCCAGGCCTAAAAATGCGACCAGGGCGCAGATTGCGATACCGATGATCACCAATACATTTACCAGCGTCTTAATGGACTTACCTACATTTTTATACATTATGTTCCCTCTTTTCTTTTTTTATAAAAGACCTATGTGTGGTCATTTATTTACATTGCCGGAAATTTTGCATTTCCCACTCCCAACTTCCAGCACCCAATCGCTTTGGGAAATCGGGGCAGGCCGGTGGGTAACGGCGATGCAGGTGCGGTTCTCAAGGGCCTTAATGCGAGAGATAACCCGTTTTTCAGTTTCTTCATCCAAAGCGGAGGTGGCTTCGTCCAAAAGCAAAATGGGGGCATTGCTGAGTACCGCCCGGGCAATACTCAACCGCTGCGCCTGGCCCTCGGAAAGGCCGGCGGCGTTTTCACCCAGCTGGGTATCCAGCCCCATGGGCAGGCTGGGCAGATATTCGTCCATGCAAGCGGTATACACCGCCTGCTCCAATTCCTCGTCTGTTGCCTTGGGATTTGTCAGCAGCAGGTTTTCCCGAATGGTGCCGCTGAGCAAAAGATTGCCCTGAGGCACATAAGCAAACAGGCTCCGGGTGGTGGCATCAATGGCAATTGCGCCGTCTGCCATCTGCAGGCAAAGGCTCCCCTGCCCCGGCGTATACACACCCAGCAAAAGCTTCAACAGGGTGCTCTTGCCAATGCCGGATTGGCCGCACACCACGCCAAAGGTATTTTTCGGCAGGGCAAAATGGACATCGTCAAACACCTGCTCCCGGTCATAGCCAAAAAAGAGGCCCTGAGCGCAGATACATTCCAGCTTTTCGTATACCTGCGCGGAATCCTCCCGGGCTGCCGGGCGGCTGCCCACTGCCTCCAGCTCCTGCAGCCGTTCCGCAGCGGCAATCATTGCCACATACTGGGGCGCAATGGCAGAAAGGTTAACAAAGGGACCCTGGAGCTGACCCACAAGCTGACTGACTGCGGTCATGGTACCGAAGGTCATAGCCCCCTCCAAAATACCGTCGGCGCACCAGATAAGGGCGCCAAAAGCCGCGCCGTAGGAAAGAATATTGATGCAGGTGCTGCTCATAACCGATATGTTCTTCCGCTTCCGGTGCAGCTCATACCGGGTAGCCAGAAGCGCATCTGCCCGGCGCTCCACTTCCTCAGAAACATCCATGGCCTGCACAAACAGCAGCTTGTTCAGGATTTCCTGAATAAAGCCGGACACTCTGCCCTCTTCCCTGCTCACTTTTTTGTGCAGGTCCTTAAGGCGACGACGCAGAAAGGCCGTAACGATAATCACGAAAATACCGGCAGCAATTACAATGAGCGTCAGCTTCCATTCCATCGCCCACAAAAATGCCAGTGCAGCCACCAGCCGGGCGGTCATAGAGGCGAGGCCGGGTATTAAAGAAATGACTGCAGAATTGACGATGCGCACATCGTTATTAAGCCTATTAAGCAGTTCACCGGTATGATAGGCGGAAACTGCCTCATAGCGGCCAGCCAAAAGCCGGTGCAGCAAGTCCTGCTTCCAATCCCGATCCAGTTGCGCTGAAAGCTTTTCCCGCATATGCCGGTCCAGGGTGATGGTGAGCAAAGTCAGCAAAATCAAACCACCCTGGGCAATGCAGGCATAAAGAAAGCTCTGCTGATCCCGGGAAACGGCGCTGTCAATCACCCAGCGGGTACCCAATGCAAACAGGACGCCCCAAAGGGCACTGAGCACGTGGGAAAAGGTAATCACCACAAGCGCCGGAATACGTTTGCGGATATGTCCGCAAAGCCAGCGAACGGTATTTTTATCTTTCATTGCGGACACCTTCTTTCGTAAGAGCTTTTATATATTATAGTGTATCAAGACCCGGTCTGTCAATCTTCGATGATATAGGCATCGACCACCTGTCCATAATAGGCAGTGTGGAAATCCCCCTGGGGATAATAGTGAGCAATATCCTCCGGCTGAATCTGCGCTGCATCCTGATCCTGCCGGTAAATGACCTTGCATTCTAAGGTCAGGGGCAGCTCCTTAATGCCGGGAACGGAAATACAGTTACTCTCTTCCAGGGTAAGGCCCAGCTCCTTAATTTTATCCATATCTCTGCCGGAGCGCGTACCACAAAGGCCTAAAATGGACTTATCCACTTCCCCCACGGGTACATTGACGGTAAACTCCCCGTTTTTATCCAGAAGCTGCTTGGTATGGCGGCTTTCGCGCACAAACACCGTGTAAATGGGCTTACCCCACTCGATGCCCAGCGTGCCCCAGCCGATGGTCATGGTGTTAACCCTGCCATCTGCCTTAGTGGTGAGCAAAACGCCCTTTCCGGTCTGCTCACAAATGTGGCCTGCATACTGCCAAAGGTCAATTTTACGCTTCATGCACATAGCCTCCCAATCAAATATACTATCATCATAGCTGTAACTGCGGTAATTTGCAAGCATTTCTTGACATTGGCCTTCTGCCGTCTTATAATTTACCAAACAGAAAGGCAGATGAAACATATGAACCGAAAAGCCTTACGCCGCACCTTTTTAGACACGGTGCCGGTGCTTACCGGCTACTTGTTTTTAGGCGCGGGTTTTGGCATTCTCCTGAGTGAAAGCGGCTACAATGCCCTGTGGGCATTTGGTATGGGTCTGTTTATTTTGGCAGGCTCCGGGCAATATCTGGCTGTGAGCCTGATGGCAAGCGGCGCTTCGTATTTATGGGCGGCGGTTGCCACCCTGCTGGTAAATGCCCGTCACCTGTTTTACGGCATTAGTTTGCTGGAGGATTATAAACACGCAGGCAAGCGCAAGCCCTATATGATTTTCGCCCTCACCGACGAGACCTACACCTTGGTTACCCAAAATCAGCCCCCGGAGGGTATGAGCCGGCATACCTATTGCTTTTTGGTATCCCTCCTTGACCACATTTACTGGATTTGCGGCTGCACCATCGGTGCTCTGATGGGCACCTACATTCCCATCAGCTTTGAAGGCGTGGAATTTGTGCTGACAGCTTTGTTTGTGACTATGTTTGTGGAGCAGTGGCTCACCCACAAAAACCACAGCCCTGCCCTGATTGGTGCAGGAGCTACCGCCATCTGTTTGGTGCTGTTTGGGTCAGAAATTTTTCTCATTCCCTCCATGGCGCTCATTGCCATTTTGCTTACGGTGTTAAAGAAGACCGGAAGGAGGGACAGCCATGTATGAATTTTGGATGCTGGTCATCATTATGCTGGTGACTATGGCCACCCGGTTCTTGCCCTTCCTGCTCTTTGGCGGCAAGCGGAAAACCCCAGCCATCATTACATATCTTGGTAAGGTGCTGCCCTGTGCCATTATGGGTATGCTGGTGGTATACTGCCTGAAGGATGTACGCCCTCTAAGCTATCCTTACGGAATCCCGGAGCTTTTGGGCATTGCTTTGGTGGCAGTCCTGCACATTTGGAAACGCAACAGCCTGCTGTCAATCGGTGCCGGCACTGTGTTCTATATGCTGCTGGTGCAATTGATATTCTGACAGAAACGAGCCTGCTCTTTGCGAGCAGGCTCGTTTTATCAGGCTTTGTATTGCGGTTGGCTTGTCACATTCACGCCCAGGCGCTTAAAGGTTTTTTCATCCACCGGGCTTAGAATCACAGAGGAATGGACATCGCAGCCCCGGAGCTTGTGCAGCTGCTCCATGGCCTTTTCTGCAGCAGGGGCGGTGGTGGCGCTGATAGACAGCGCGATAAGCACCTCATCGGTGTGCAAACGGGGATTGCGGTTGCCCAAATGATCCACCTTCAGGTGCTGGATGGGCTCGATGACCGCCGGAGAAATCAGGTGAATATCATCGTCCACCCCGGCAAGGGCCTTGAGGGCATTGAGCAGCAGCGCTGCAGAAGCACCCAACAGCGGAGAGGTTTTGCCGGTGACAATGCGCCCGTCAGGCAGCTCCATGGCTGCAGCAGGACCTCCGGTAGCTTCTGCCTTTTCCAAAGCAGGGGCAACCACCCGGCGCTCCTCGGGGCTGACCCCGGCCTTTTTCATCAAAAGCTCCAGCTTCAGGATTTGGGCATCGTCTGCCCTGCCCTGCTTCTGATCGCAAAGGGCGGTGTAGTACCGGCGCAGAATCTCCTGACAGGAGGCCTGGCGCACCACCGCATCGTCGATAATGCAGTTGCCCACCATATTCACGCCCATATCTGTGGGACTCTTATAGGGGCACTGGCCCAAAATTCGCTCAAAAATCGCCACCAGCACAGGAAACGCTTCCACATCCCGGTTATAGTTCACCGTGGTCTGTCCATAGGCTTCCAGGTGGAAGGGGTCGATCATATTCACATCTTTTAAGTCTGCCGTAGCCGCCTCATAAGCAAGGTTCACCGGGTGATTGAGAGGCAGATTCCAAATGGGGAAGGTTTCGAACTTGGCATAGCCTGCCTTCATGCCCCGTTTATGCTCGTGATACAGCTGGCTCATACAGGTGGCAAGCTTGCCGCTGCCGGGACCCGGCGCGGTAACCACCACCAGCTCACGGGTGGTTTCGATATATTCGTTTTTGCCGTAGCCCTCGTCACTGACTACATGGCTGATATTGCCGGGATAGCCCTCGATGGCATAATGGTGATAAACCCGAACGCCCATACCCTCCAGCCGTGCCTGAAATGCCTTTGCCAGGGTTTGTCCGTTAAAGCGGGTGAGCACCACAGAGCTGACATACAAGCCAAAATCCCGGAAAATACCAATAAGGCGAATTACATCCCGGTCATAGGTAATGCCCAGATCACCCCGAACCTTGTTCTTTTCAATGTCGTCGGCATTGATGGCAATGACAATTTCCACCTGGTCTTTAATATTAAGGAGCATACGCAGCTTACTATCCGGCTGGAAGCCGGGCAAAACGCGGGATGCGTGATAATCGTCATAAAGCTTGCCGCCAAACTCTAAGTACAGCTTGCCGCCAAACTGCTCAATACGCTGACGGATATTCTCCGACTGGGTACGAATATAAAGGTCGTTATCATAACCCAGCACCATGGTTCTCACGCTCCTCTCCAAACACTAAGTAGTATTGTAACGAAATTCCTCGAAAATAGCAAGCATTTTTCGCTTTATTTTAGGCTCTTTACTGCTGCAAGCAGCCGTTCCATAGCATCTTCCACCGTAGAACGGGGGCAAGCGAGCACCATGCGCTGGAACAAATCGGCGCAGCTACCGAATATACTGCCGGAATCCAGCCACAGTTTTGCCTTTTGAAGCATTAATTCATCCAGTGCTTCCTTGGAAAGCCCCAGCCCGGAGCAATCCAACCATGCAAAATATGTACCCTCCGGCTCTACCAGCCGAATTTGTGGGATGTTCTCCTGCAAAAAGCTGCGGACATAAGCAAGATTCTCCAGCATATAGGCTTTACACTCGTCAAGCCACTGCTCTGCCTGCTCATAGGCAGCCCGGCAAGCCACCAGACCCAGCTGATTGGGCTCGTGGAAGGCCGCTTTATCCAGCTCCTGCCGGAAAGCATTCCGCAAGTCTTCTCCGGGAATAAAGATATTGCTCACCTGCAGACCGGCTAAATTAAAGCTCTTGCTGGGAGCAGTGCACAATATCGTATGCTCTGCCATTTGAGGGCAGGCCTTTACAAAAGGCGTATGGGCATGACCTGGGTGAGCAAAATCGCAATGGATTTCGTCCGACACAACTTTAACCCCGTACTTATGGCAAATGCCGCCAATTCTTTCCAGCTCCTCCTGCTTCCAAACCCGGCAAATGGGGTTATGGGGAGAGCAAAGGATAAACAGCTTTACACCGTTTTCCCGGACCTTATTTTCAAAATCCGCAAAATCAATGGTATATTTACCGTTTTCATAAACAAGGGGACTTTCCACAATTTTGCGGCCATTGGCGCGGATGACATTATAGAATGGATAATAGACCGGCGGCTGAATGAGCACACTGTCCCCTTCCCGGGTTGCGCACCGCACAGCCGTTGCCAGAGCCGCCACCACTCCGGGGGTATGCACCATCCACTGCCGCTGAGGTTCCCAACCAAACCGTCGGACAAACCAGCTTTGCACCGCGTCAAAATAGCCGTCGCACACCATGCTATAGCCGAAAATGCCATGGTCCACCGCCTGGTGGAGGGCATCCAGCACACAGGGGGGTGCCTGAAAATCCATATCCGCAATCCACATGGGCAGCAAATCTTCTCCACAGCCGCAAGGGGCCGGGCTATCAAACTTTACGCAGCTTGTACCCCGGCGGACAATTTTTGCATCAAACTTACAGCCCATATTAAGCAGAGGGGATTCGAACCGCATCAGCCCCTCAACCATCCTTTCTTGTAATTTTGCGTTTATCGTCCTTGCCTTGCGCCAGCAAGGCTGCGTCCTCTGCGCCCAAAATTCCTAAGAAATCTCAGGCTGAGGGGTGCGCAGCAGTTTTTGCAGAGCAGCTTGCCGCCAAGACAAGTAAAATTCCGAAGGGAATACCCATTGGTATTTTCGAGGGATTTTGCGCCGTATTGACGACAAGATGCCTGCAAAAACCTAATGGGGTTCGATTCCCCTCTGCTTAACCCTCCAGCGCCTGACAGATATCGCCAATAAGGTCAGCCGGGTCCTCAATGCCCACGGAAAGGCGAATCAGGTCCGGGCCAACGCCGGCGGCAATCAGCTCCTGGTCGTTCATCTGCCGATGGGTTGCGGAGGCAGGGTGCAAAATACAGGTTTTGGCATCGGCCACATGGGTGGCGATGGAGCAAAGCTGCAGCTTGGCCATAAAGGCTTCTGCCGCCTTGCGGCCGCCCTTCAGGCCAAAGGAAACTACGCCGCAGCAGCCCTTGGGCAGATACTTTTGCGCCAGGTCATAGTATTTATCCCCCTCCAGGCCGGCATAGCGCACCCAGGCAACATCCGGGTGGCTTTGCAGGAACTTTGCCACTGCCAGAGCATTGCTGCAATGCTTTTCCATGCGCAAGGGCAGGGTTTCCATACCCATACCCAGCAGCCATGCGTTCATGGGCGCCGGCGTGGAGCCGAAATCCCGCATAAGCTGGGCTGTGGCTTTGGTAATATAAGCGCCGCCCAAGCCAAACTTCTTGGTATAGGTCACACCGTGATAGCTATCATCGGGAGTGGTCAGGCCGGGGAATTTATCTGCGTATTTATCCCAGTCGAACTTGCCGGAATCCACAATTGCGCCGCCCACTGCCGCCGCGTGACCGTCCAGATACTTGGTGGTAGAATGGGTGACGATGTCTGCGCCGTGCTCAAAGGGACGGCACAAATAGGGGGTGGCAAAGGTATTGTCTACAATCAGCGGAACGCCGTGGGCATGGGCTACCCGGGCAAACTTTTCAATATCCAGCACCGTCAGGGCAGGGTTAGCAATGGTCTCGCCAAACAGAGCCTTGGTATTGGGCTTAAAGGCAGCAGCCAGCTCCTCCTCGGTGCAATCCGGATCTACAAAGGTAAATTCAATGCCCATGCGCTTCATAGTCACTGCGAACAAATTGTAAGTGCCGCCGTAAATGGAGGTAGACGATACAATATGGTCGCCGCTTGATGCGATATTGAAAATGGCAAAAAAGGATGCCGCCTGGCCTGAGGAAAGGAGCATAGCCGCGCTGCCGCCCTCCAGCTGGCAAAGCCGGGCAGCTACCGCATCGGAGGTGGGGTTTTGCAGACGGGTGTAAAAATAGCCACTGGCCTCCAGGTCAAAAAGCTTGCCCATATCCTCGCTGGTTTCATAGCGGAAAGTAGTAGACTGGATAATGGGAATATTCCGGGGCTCACCGTTGCCGGGTCTGTAGCCGGCGTGCAAACATTTACTGTCAAAATTCATAGTATTTAACCTTCTTTTTATCAGTTTTCTTATATTGTAACCATATTCTTCGGAAAATGCAATCCGTTTAATTTGGCTGCTGTCTTTTTGCCCTTATAGCCTCTTTTGCCGCAGGATGCCCTGATACAGCCCATCCCGGCAATGCCCACAGGGAACATATCCCCGTGACCCATAATAATGGGCTAACTTTTCGTTGCCAACGGCAGAATCCAAGCGCATATACTCCATACCCTCTGCTCTGGCAAACTTTTCAGCCTCCTGCAAAAACAGGCTGCCTACCCCCTTTTCGCCTACCTTTGCGGCAAAATGGTGCAAGTACCGGGCCTTGGCAGGCTCCGGCCAGCGAACATCCTCGCAAAAAAGAGCGCCCACGCACAAAAATTCGCCCTCACGCTCCAAGGCAAAAAGCTCACCTGCTTTGGCCTTATTTTCATAATAGTAAAGGGGATAGCGTTCATCGTATTTGGTGTCGTTCCATTGGTGGATGCCCACCCGGTCCATCCACGCCACCCGGCTCATCACCAGGGAGAACACTCTGTGTGCCTCTTCCGGCAGCACCTGACGAAAAACAAAGTTTTGTTCCATAAACCTACCTCTTTGTACATTTGCTCCATTATACCACAAAAACCCCAAATTGCAACCTGCTTGACTCCTGTTAAATGCCGCCAAGGGGACATCCCCTGGCGGCATTTTGTCAGCCCTTTATCATTTTCCACAAACCCCTGAAGAAATGACCATTTGCCATTTCCAAAAGGCCCGGCATAATTGAGCCCGGGATGCCGCCGGAAATTTGCATACACCGCAGGGGGCTGCCCACAGAGCAGTTCATCATCATGCGAAATTCCGGATTGCTGTAATCCACCTTTCCGCCATAATCCCTGGCCATAACCAGCTCCACCGCCTTAAACAGAACCTTCATGAGGAAGCTGTGGTCCTTCATTTCCGCCACAGTGTTGTTCATAGTAAAGCTTCCCTTTTTAAGAGGCTGGGGCGCTGCTGCCTTACCGGCAATTTTCTCCCAATCGGTTTGGGAAGGTTTTCCCTTGCAGGTTTCATACCAGGAGCCGGACTGCCAGAAAGGAACTTCTATCTGTTCCCCCTCCATATGGATGCTTTGAGTCAGGCCGCCCACTGCAAGTGTATATTCACCGCCGGGAATTTTCCAACCCGAGTGCCACAGGGCAAAGCTGCGCTCGTCCAAGGTAAAGGTAAGGGCCTTGCTTTCCCCGGGCTGCAGGAACACCTTTTGGAAGCCCTTCAGCTCCCGTACCGGCCGGTGGATTCCCTTCTGAGGAGCTATGACATATAGCTGGGCCACCTCTGCGCCTGGCACTGTGCCGGTGTTAGTCAGCGTAACCGTAACCGTTCTGTCCTGCACCTGCAAATCAGAATAGGCAAACCGAGTATAGCTCAGGCCGTAGCCAAAGGGCCAGCGCACCGGAACACCGGCCTTATCATAATAGCGGTAGCCCACATAAATGCCCTCTATGTAATGGGCATCCCGGCTCTTGCAGAAAACATCTGCGCTGGGAACATCGGCGTAGGCATAGGGCCAGCTTTCCGCCAGCTTTCCAGAGGGGTTTACCTTGCCGTAAAGTAAATCCGCCACAGCCTCACCGCCAGCCTGACCGCAAAGGCCCATATACAAAATAGACTTAACCTGCTTCTCCCAGGGGCACTCCACGGGGCTGCCGCAAAGCAGCACCACCACCGTGTTGGGGTTGGCCTCCGCCACCGCCGCCACAAGGCGGTTGTGTCCCGCGGGCAGCTGCATGTGGGCGCGGTCAAAGGCCTCGGATTCGTAGCTGTCGGGCAGACCCACGACCACCACTGCCGTT
>JAZMZJ010000068.1:0-7471 GCA_045585915.1 Faecousia sp.
TGCCTGACCGACACAAGCTGCTTCCTGACCGATGGACAGGTGAGCAGGGCCGGGATAGGTGTGGTCGATACCGTTGTAGCCGCCCTGAGTCTTGATGTTGTTCAGCATGGTCTCAAACTCACGCAGAACGGTCATATCACGGAAAATGCGGACCAGGTCTTCCTTGGTGTAGCGACCGGAATCCAGCTCTTCCTTAACGGTCTTATTATAAACGTTTACGGGAATATCATTGAAGGTTACCTTGCCGGGTTCCCGTACCTTGGCAGGATCTACGAATAAACTCTTAGGCATGATAATTCCTCCTTATTTAGCCAGCAGGGTGGTGAAATTTTCCAGATTCTGACCCAGTTCCTTCTGGAACTTGGCGGCAGGTGTACCGTCAACTGCGCGATGGTCATAGGTCAGGCTCAGGCCCATTGCCGGGTAAATCTCAATAGATCCGTCTGCGCCCTTGCGTACACGGTCGATAGTGCCGCAGACGCCAAGAATACCGGTCTGGGGAGGATTGATAACGGGAGTGAAGGACTCAACACCCATATTGCCCAGGTTAGACACGGTGAAGCTGCCACCGGAGAGCTTATCGGGGTTGATGCCACCGTCGCGGCACTCGGCAGCCAGTTCCTTAACAGCCTTGGAAATCTCCAGCAGGCTCATGGTATCAGCTGCGAAGATGGTGGGAACCATCAAGCCACGGGGTGTATCCACAGCAACGCCAAGGTTTACATGGTGGAAGCGGCGGATAGAGTTATCATCCAGCATATTGGCGTTCAGGTCGGGATAATTCACCAAGGTGCGGGAAACCGCATACAGGATGATATCGCCCAGTGTGATACCGGCATAATCACCACCGGCAGCCTTGAGGGCCTTGCGGTAGTTAAGAATTGCGGTAGCATCGAAGCTGGTGTTGTGCGTCAGCTGAGCCATCGTGTGCAGGCTGGTGGACATGGACTTGCTGATAGCACGGCGAATACCGCTGAACTTAACATCCTCATAGGAATTTTCAACAGCAGCGGCAGCGGCAACGGCAGGCTTAACGCCACTGTCAATAAGCTTCTGCACATCACGCTCAATGATACGGCCGTTGGGACCGGTGGGAACTGCCATAGAGGCATCCACACCGTAAGCCTTGGCCAGCTTGGCAGCTCTGGGGGACACAGGTGCGCCATCGCAAGCAACAGCAGCTACGGGTGCAGCTGCAGGCTCAGCAACGCTCTCAGCAGCCACGGGAGCAGCTTCCACGACAGCAGGAGCAGCGCCGGGCTTCAGGCAATCGGTGGGCTCACCCTCAGGGCCAACTGCACAAACATTCTCCAGGCAGGGAACTTCTTCGCCATCGTCAAAGAACTTGGCAAGGAGCTTGCCCTCTGCAGTGGACTCACACTCGAAAGATGCCTTGTCCGTTTCGTATGTAAAGAGAATATCACCGATCTTCACATCATCGCCGACGGCCTTCAGCCACTCGCCGATGATGCAGCTTTCCACGGTGATACCGGCCTTAGGCATAATCACTGCCTGAGCCTTGGTGTTTGCCACAACTGCTGCAGCTGCAACAGGGGCGGCAGGTGCGGCGGCTGCGGCGGGAGCTGCAGGAGCAGCTGTGCTTTCCGCGCCGGGTTTGCAATTGGTGCAATCATCACCGGGGGTGCCAATTGCGCACACATTCGTAAGGCAGGGCACCTCGTCGCCTTCCTCATAATAAATCTCCAGCAAAATACCCTCTGCTGTAGACTCACATTCGAAGCTGGCCTTATCTGTTTCATAGGAGAACAAAATGTCGCCTACTTTAACGCTGTCGCCAATCTTCTTTTCCCAAGTTCCAATGATACAGCTTTCAACTGTAATGCCCGCCTTGGGCATAATCACTGCATTTGCCAATGGATACGCCTCCTAATTTTATTTTGTTAAACCTCACTGATTATAACACTACTTAACAGATTCCGTCAAGAGGAATTACACGAAAAATACAACGAAAATGCCCTCCGGAGGGAGGGCATTTGCATATATGTTATCAAATGACACGGATGCCGGCTTCCTTAACAGCCTTTTGAACGCTTTCAGGGAGCATATCATCGGAAATCAGATAGTCCACATCACTCAGCTGGGCAAAGGTATATGGCATCAGACAGCTAAACTTTTCTCTGCCGCACATAGCAACACTGGTGCGCGCCTTCTGAATCACCTGGCGCTTAACAAGCATATCGTTTTCCGTGCCACAGGTAAATCCGGAATCTGCTGAGCAGCCGGATACACCGATGAAGGCAAGGTCAATATTAATCTTGGCCAGCATTTCCAGGGTATTTTGCCCGGAAAGAGCCAAATTTTTGCGGTTTATAGTGCCGCAGCACAGGGTAACTACAGGATTATGCAGCCGGCAAAGCTCCAAGGCAATGCTGGGGCCTGTGGTAATAATATTCAGGTTAATGTCCGGCAGAATACGGGCAAGGGCAAGGTTAGTGGTGCTGGCATCCAGAAAAATGGCCGTGTTGGGCTGGATAAGCTGCAGGGCTTTTTGGGCGATAACCGACTTTTCCCAGTTATTCTGCCGCATACGCACATTGAACTCAGGGTCTCCCCTATGACGAACAGAACGGGCGCCGCCACGAAACTTAACGGCAACACCCGATGCCTCCAGCGCATCCAAGTCACGGTGTATGGTCATAAGAGATACATCCGGGAAAAGCTGACGCAGCTGCTTGATGGTGACCACGTTCTGCTTTTCGATAAATTCTTTCATTTGTTCCTGCCGGTAATTGAACATAAATAACACCTCGATGTTAAAATGCGATGTTTATAACGGTAATATAACACCAATTGTTAACATTTGTCAATCCCTGCAGATAAAAAATATTGACTGCCCGTTGACTTGCATCTATAATAAGCAATGGGTGGTGACAAAAATGAAGTTATTCACTATTTCCCGTGATAACTATAATCCCTATGAAAATCTTGCTCTGGAAAACTACTTGATGCAAGTGGTACCGGAAGATAGCTGCATTTTATATCTTTGGCAAAACGAACCGACTGTTGTAATTGGGCGTAATCAGAACCCATGGAACGAATGTCGCACTTCCCTGTTGCAGGAAGATGGTGTGCATCTTGCCCGTCGGTATTCCGGTGGCGGCGCTGTGTACCATGACCTGGGAAATTTAAACTTTACTTTTATAGCGAAAGAAGATTGCTATAATCAGGACAAACAGTTTTCCGTCATACATACCGCTTGCCGGTTGCTGGGCATTGATGTGGAACACTCCGGTAGAAATGACCTGCTTGCAAATGGATTTAAGTTCTCAGGAAACGCCTTCCTCCATCAGGCAGGCGCTGCATGTCACCACGGCACACTGCTGATAGACAGCAATTTTTCCAAGCTTGGCAGCTATCTGACGCCTCCAAAAGCTAAGCTCCAGGCAAAAGGCATTACTTCCGTTCGCAGCCGTGTTACCAACCTGAAAACCCTTTGTCCCGACCTGACTGTCGTCAAAATGCATCAGGCACTAATAAGAGCATTTGAAATCGTTTACGGCAGCACAGCTATCCCCTTTCCCCTACCGGCCGAAACAAATACCATTGTGGAGGAAAAAGCCAAAGCCCTCAGCAGCCCTCAATGGCTATACGGAAATAAGATTGCCATAACCTGCAGCCTGGAAGACAAGTTCTCCTGGGGTTACCTGCGCATTGATTTCCAGATTATAAATGGCAATATAGAAGCCCTTTCTGTATTTACCGACAGTTTGGACTGGACGATTGCAGACAAAATACAAAAGGCTCTTACCGGAATATCCTTTAACAAAAATGAAATGATTTCTGCCTTAATAGGTGCTGTTGATGACTCCGTTCTGGAGGATATTTCCACATTATTGAGCATATAAGAAATGAGCGTTTGCCTAAAGCAAACGCTCATTTTTTTAGATTTGGATCTGCGCGATAACTTCCTTCAGCTTTGCCGCACTTGCCTGCATGCGCTCCATTTCCCCATCGGTCATCTTGTTGAGAATTTTGCCGCGAACACCGTTCCGGTCAACCAAGTTCAGCATGGAAAGACAAACATCGTCCACTCCGTATTCGCCATGCATCATAGTAGACACAGTAAGGGCTGTGCTGCTGTCACCAAGCACGCACTTACAGATATAGCTCACACTCATTGCCACAGCATAAAAGGTTGCGCCCTTGTTTTCAATTATTTTGGCACCTGACTTTTTAACAAACTGCTCCAGTTCTTCGTAATCATGATTCCAGCTGATGTGATCACGGTCAGGCGAGCACTCCCTATATACATCAATGTGGTTATTGGCAATATGGGCGAGGGACCAGGGAACAAAGGAGCTGTCACCGTGCTCACCGTAAACATGGGCGTGGACATTCTTGGGACTGATGTGAAAACGCTTGGCAAGCTCAGACTGCAGCCGGCTGGTATCCAAAATCGTGCCGGAGCCAATGATGCGATGCTCAGGAATTCCGGAGATTTTGGTAAAAACATAGGTAAGGATGTCCACGGGGTTGGAAACTATTACATACACTGCATTGGGTGCAAAGTTAACCACGTTTGCAGTAACATCTTTGAGAATATTTACATTGGTTTGAGCAAGGTCAAGCCGACTCATACCAGGCTTACGGGCTACACCGCAGGTAATAACCACGATATCAGACCCAGCAACATCCGGGTAACTGCCAGAACGGACAATAGCAGGGCTGTTAAAGGGAGCGCCCTGATAAACATCCATGGCTTCGCCATCTGCTTTCTTCGTGTTGATATCCACAAGGACAATTTCAGAAGCAACGCCCTGAATCATCAGGTCGTTAGCAATGGTGGCGCCTACGTTTCCTGCGCCGATTACACTGATTTTGCTCATTACAATCGCTCCTTACTGATTTCAGTAGCTAATCGCCACTATCTTATCGATATCATTATATTGATAGCAAGAATATATGTCAATAAAATATGAGGCATTTCAATAAGATTCGTGAAATCCGTAAAATTTTATCGATTATGGAAAAATATTTTGTGCAACTTTATGTGTAAAATTCTGTTGTTACAAAAAATCAGGGTGTGGCAGCATAATGCGCCACACCCATTATAACATTATTCGGTTAAAAATCGGTCAAAAGACGGATAAGCACCTGCACGCATTTTTCCATATCCTCCACGGGGATATACTCAAATCGGCCATGGAAATTCTCGCCACCTGTAAACAGGTTCGGACAAGGCAAGCCTTCGTAGGAAAGTCGGGCGCCATCTGTTCCGCCACGGATGGGCACAATTTTCGGAGTAATGCCCACCTGCTCCATGGCACGCTTGGCCCGATCAACAATAAACATACAAGGCTCAATTTGCTTCTTCATATTGAAATAACTATCCTGAATAACAAGCTCCACGGTGTCTGCGCCGTACTTGCTGTTTATATACGCAGCAGCAGCCTGCATAACCGCCTTCTTCTCCTGCAGCTTATCCAGGTCATGGTCGCGAAGGATGTAATGCAGGCAGGCATTTTCCACAGTTCCCTGCATATCGGTGAGCATTATAAAGCCCTCATATCCTTCAGTAGCTTCCGGTCTTTGGTGTACAGGGAGCATGCCCTGAAATTCCATAGCCAAAAGCTGGGCATTTACCATCTTATTTTTGGCAGAGCCGGGGTGGATATTCAGACCATGAAAGGTCACCTTGGCGGATGCGGCGTTAAAATTCTCATATTCCAGCTCGCCCAAGCCACCGCCGTCAACTGTATAAGCATAGTCTGCCCCAAACTTTTTAACATCAAATCGGTCTGCTCCCCTACCGATTTCCTCATCGGGAGTAAAGCCAATCTTCAATGTGCCATGGACTGCTTTCGTTTTCAACAGATGCTCCGCAGCTGTTAGAATTTCGGCAATACCTGCTTTGTCATCAGCACCCAGCAACGTGGTGCCGTCAGTTACAATCAGGTGCTTGCCAACATGATGCGCAAGGCTTTCATAGTCAGCCGGTCGCAGGTAAATGTCCTTTTCCTCGTTGAGGCAAATATCGCCGCCCTGATAGGACACAACCTTTGCCTGCACATTCTCATCGGAGCAATCGGGAGATGTGTCCATGTGGGCAATCAGGCCAACGGTGGGCAGGTCAGGATGGCCAGGCACAGTGCCGTAAATATAGCCGTTTTCATCTATATGGGCATCCACAATGCCCATCGCCAGCATTTCCTCAACCAGGGCCTTGCCCAAGGTAAGCTGTTTGGCAGTGGACGGGCAGGTTTGGGAATTTTCGTCAGACTGGGTGTCGAAGGCGACATAGCGCAAAAATCGTTCTGAAACGGTCATAATATCCTCCCAAAAAAGAGGGGCGAAGTTACCTTCGCCCCTGTTAAATTACTTTGCTGCGTTTACCAGCTCAGCAGTATCCTGAGCAATCATCAGTTCCTCGTTGGTGGGGATGACCCAAACCTGAACCTTGGAATCCTCAGCAGAGATCTTGCGCTCCTTGCCGCGGCAGTTATTCTTTTCGGGGTCCAGCTTTACGCCCATAAAGGCCAGGTAATCGCAGATGGCCTGACGGGTATCGGGGCCATTTTCGCCCACGCCAGCAGTGAAGGTGAGCACATCGATGCCGTTAAGAGCAGCGGCGTATGCGCCAACATACTTGGCAACCTCGTAGCAGAACTTATCCAGAGCCAGCTGGCAATCGGCATTACCGTCAGCTGCGCCAGACTCCAAGTCACGGAAGTCGGAGGAAACGCCGGAAATTGCAAGCACGCCGGACTTCTTATTGAGCATATTCAGGCAATCATCCACGCTCATGCCGTACTTGTTGCAGATGAACTGAACCACGCAGGCATCGATATCACCGGAACGGGTGCCCATGGGCACACCGGCCAAGGGAGAAAGACCCATAGAGGTATCCTGGCACTTGCCGTCCTTAACAGCGGACAGAGAAGATCCGTTGCCCAGGTGGCAGTTAATCATCTTGAAGTTCTTGGTACCCATGAGCTCAGCAGCCCGACGGGCAATATACTTGTGAGAAGTTCCGTGGAAGCCGTAACGACGGATATCGTCATTCTCATAGTACTCAGCAGGGATTGCGTAGCGGTAAGCCTTGGGAGGCATGCTCATGTGGAAAGCGGTGTCGAACACAGCAACCTGGGGAGTGCGGGGCATAACAGCCTGGCAGGCACGGATGCCCATCAGGTTTGCAGGGTTATGCAGGGGGCCCAGGGGGATGCAATCTTCGATAGCCTTAATGCATGCATCGTCGATGATGCAGGAATCGCTGAACTTCATACCGCCGTGGAGCACACGGTGACCAACAGCATCGATTTCGCTGACATTCTTGATCACACCGTCCTCTGCATCCTGCAGGATTTCCAAAACAGCCTGAATGGCTTCAGAGTGGCTGGGCATGGGGATGTCCTTAACCACCTTCTTGTCGCCCACCTTGTGAGTCAAGCGGCCGTCAATATAAATACGCTCGCACAGACCCTTTGCAGATACATCGCCGGTTTCGGGG
>JAZMZJ010000069.1:0-15652 GCA_045585915.1 Faecousia sp.
AAAGGACAGAGAATGTAAAACACTCTCCGTCCTTTTCCTGTCAGTTCGAGTATAGTGCTCTATGGAAGGCACCCCTTAGGTGTCCTTTTTTATTGCACAACAACACGCAAAGCGTTTATAACGCTGCAAAGCAGCTTATAACTGCGATAGCATGATAACTTGCCCCGGGCAATGCAAACAAAAAAGTTTGCGCTTTTCGTGTATGTTAGCTGGCTAACTTACACAGTCTTATAATGCACAATGCAAAATGCATAATGCACAATTCTTTTATGTATATATTCTTCATTGGTTAATGTTTGGAGAATATATGGCTTTGTGTATAATAAATTGTTATACGAAAAGCACATACAATTATGGCGTTTATGTGGGATATAGGTTAATTATGCATTATGCATTTTGCATTGTGCATTGAAAAAGCTCACCGCAACAGCGGTGAGCTTTTTTATTAGATTCTTGCCACGCCGGTTTTCCGGGCGGCTTCGGCAACTGCCTTGGCAACGGCCGGGCCTACGCGCTTGTCGAAAGCGGCAGGAATGATGTAGTCCTCGTTCAGCTCATCGTCGGAAATCAGGTTAGCCAGCGCCTGGGCGGCAGCCATCTTCATTTCCTCGTTGATGTCACTGGCGCGGACATCGAAAGTGCCGCGGAAAATGCCGGGGAAGGCCAGCACATTGTTGATTTGGTTGGGGAAATCGCTGCGGCCGGTGGCGATAACCCGTGCGCCGCCTGCCTTGGCATCGGCCGGGAAAATCTCGGGGGTGGGGTTGGCGCAGGCAAAGATGATAGCATCCTTGGCCATGGTCTTTACCATCTCAGTGGTCAGAGTGCCGGGGCCGGAAACGCCGACAAATACATCAGCACCCTTAATTACGTCAGCAAGTGAGCCGGTTTCCTTGTTGAGGTTGGTGACCTGAGCCATCTCTTCCTTGATCCAGTTAAGGCCGTCGCGGCCGGCGTAGATGGCGCCGGAACGGTCGCACATAACAACATTCTTAAAGCCTGCAGAGAGCAGCAACTTTACAATGGCGATGGCAGCTGCGCCTGCGCCGGAGGTGACGATTTTAATATCTTCCTTCTTCTTGCCAACCACCTTCAGGGCGTTTAACAGGCCTGCCAGGGTGATGACGGCAGTGCCGTGCTGGTCGTCGTGGAAAATGGGAATATCGCACATTTCCTTCAGCTTGCGCTCAATTTCAAAGCAGCGGGGGGCGGAGATATCCTCTAAGTTTACGCCGCCAAAGGAGCCGGAGAGCATATACACGGTGTTAACGATTTCGTCCACATCCTTGCTCTTGATGCAAAGAGGGAAGGCGTCCACATCGCCAAAGGCCTTGAACAGAGCGCACTTGCCTTCCATAACCGGCATACCGGCTTCAGGACCAATGTCACCAAGACCCAGCACAGCAGTGCCGTCGGTGATAACTGCGCACAGGTTGTGCCGCCGGGTCAGGTCGTAGGACTTATTGACGTCCTTCTGAATTTCCAGGCAGGGCTGGGCAACACCGGGGGTGTATGCCAGGCTCAGGTCCTCCTTGGTGGCAACAGGAACTTTTGCTACCACTTCGATTTTTCCGCCCCACTGGCCGTGGAGCTTTAGAGATTCCTTTGCGTAATCCATAGTTATATCCTCCAAATAAAATTAATCAACAAGTTTTGCAACCAGGACCCAACGACCGTTGGTCTGGGTGTATTCACAGGTGGAAAGGGTAATGAAGCTGTCACCGTATTGAACGCTGATGCCGGTGTCGTAAAAACGAAGCTGCCGGCAGTTGTTCACAAACCAGTTAAACTGGCTTTCGCTGCCTGCCTCCACAAAGGTGTGGTAGGCAAAGCCCTGGCCCTCGCTGGCGGTGGTGGTGAACACGGCAAACACTTCATAGGTGCGATGCTCCGTCAGGGTGTCAAAGGTGATGTATTTGTGGTTCTGCCAAAAATCATAGTATCCGTAGTTAAAAAGCCCGGCAAACATAGAGCCGTCCCGCATATTGTGGCCGTAAATCGTGATGTTATCGCAGGGGGCAGCCACATCGCAGTTTTCCTGGGCATACAGGCAGCCGTGGCTGCTGTAATTACCGTAAAAATCCCGTTTTAAGTAATAGTCCGGCGAATCGGGGGTCTGCATCACCGGGTAGTTGATCGTGGTGCCTTCAATTTTCAGCCAGCCCACAAGGTCACTGTTACGGGCATAAACCTCAGCATATTCCCGCAGCACGGAAATGACCTCCCCGGTCTTGGGGTTCGTTACCTCTACATAAGGGCTGGGAGGCTCTGTGGGCGCTTCGGTGGGCTGCTCCGGTTCTGCTGACGGGGTGGGCGTTTGGGTAGGGGGCGCTGTAGATACCAGCGATGCCAGCGCATCATATACCTGCTTGGATTGGGCCGACTCCCAAAAGTATTTTCCAATGAAGAAGGCGCTCACCAAAAAAACCGCGGCGAATATGCAAATAAGGGTAATGAGTATTCCTTTTTTCATATGCTCACATCCTTTTTTATATCATAGCAGGTAAAAAGCAAAAAGTAAACTGACGATATCGATAAATTTTTATTGAAAAGCAATGAAAGTACAGTAGATTCTGCCATATTGGCAGAGTGTATCGACAGGAACGGATATGATTAAAAAAGTCACCTTTGTCGGCGGACAAAAGTGACTTTTAATGGAGCAGGGTACGGGAGTCGAACCCGCCTTCACGGCTTGGGAAGCCGTTGTATTACCGATATACGAACCCTGCGATTTCTGTAGTATTATAACAAGGCTGTTTGGAAAATTCAACCCCCTTTTGTCGAATCGTTTATTTAGGGAAGTGGCTAAATAGGTAGCTTGATTTTCGGTAGGAAACAAAGTATAATTCTGTTAGACAAACCCTAATTTATTGGGCTGTTTTGCGCAGCGCCTCTACCGGTGGGCGATTTCTCCTCACTAAACCAGCGGTAGGTGTATTTTCATAGCTGGATTCTCTATACTGAAAGCGAAAGGAGGACCTATATGGATCAAATTAAAATCGGAAGATTCATTGCCCAGCGCAGAAAGCGTGTCAATCTGACACAGTTGCAGCTGGCAGAAAAGCTTGGTATTACCGATAAGGCCGTATCCAAGTGGGAACGGGGTATAGCTATGCCCGATACTGCCTGTATGCTTGATTTGTGTGAAATCCTTGGCATCAGTGTAAACGAATTATTAAGTGGGGAGAAAATCGATATGGAAAATAATAATGAGAAAAATGAACAGCTTCTTTTGAATATGGCAAAAGAGGTGGAGCAAAAGAATAAAATCATTTGGACATCTATGTGGGCAATTATGATTGTGAGTATGATTGCCTTGTTTGCCGGCCTCTTTGCTGCTGCTTATTTTATTCCCGAAGGCCCATGGCAGCTTGTCACAATTGTCGTCCTTTGCGTTGTATTTTTGGTGCCTTGCTTCTATGCCCTAAAGCTTGAGGTCAGCGTGGGCGCATATAAGTGCAAAAACTGCGGTCACGAAATTGTGCCTACTTATACGCAGGCACTTAATGCGATGCACATGGGAACTACCCGTTACCTGAAGTGCCCTGCGTGCGGCAAGCGCACCTGGTGCAAAAAGGTGCTGAAAAAGTAAGAAGAAAAGAATCCAAGGGCGCGCCCTTGGATTCTTTCGTTTTACATGATAGCGGCTTCGTATACCACATTTTTGGGTAGGTTTAGCTCCTTGGCGGTTTGCTTGATGGCATCCTTGCGGCTCATACCGGCTTCCACCAGCGCCTGCACTCTTGCAGCCGCATCGGCAGGCGAAGCGGCCTCTTTTTCCTTTTGGGGAGCGCCTGATACCACAATCACAAATTCTCCCTTGGGCTCCTGGGCTTCATACAGGCTGATTGCTCCGTCAAGCGTGGTGCGAATCACTTCTTCGTGAAGCTTTGTAAGCTCCCGGCACAGGCTCACCGGGCGGTCACCGCCAAAAGTCTTTGCCATATCCTGCAGAGTTTGCCGCAGCTTGTGGGGGGCTTCATAAAAAACCATAGTACGGGATTCTTCTTTAAGCTGCTCCAAATGCTCTGTTCGGCTTTTCTTGGCGGTGGATAAAAAGCCCTCAAAGCAAAAGCGGCCGGTGGACTGACCGGATATGCTCAGGGCGGTAATCACTGCGCAGGGGCCGGGAATGGCGCACACGGTAATGCCGGCTTCGGCGCATTGCTTCACCAGCTCTTCACCGGGGTCAGAAATGGCAGGGCTTCCTGCATCGGAAACCAGAGCGCAGGTCTGTCCGGAGAGAATGCGCTCCACAATGGCATCGCCCTTTTGGGCCTTGTTATGCTCGTAGTAGCTGACAAGGCTTTTTTTAATACCCAAATGGTTTAATAGCTTTAAGGTGACCCGGGTATCTTCGGCGGCAATGAAATCCGCCTGCTCCAGGGTCTGCCGGCAACGCTGGGAAATATCCCCCAGATTGCCTATGGGGGTGGGGACTAAATATAACATACCGGCCATGTTTATTCCTCCTTATAAAGACGGCTGTAGTAAGCTGTAGGCGTGCCGTCAGCGTGGTAAAGAGCTTCTTCCTGCCATGCAAGACCGGGCTTTGCCCCCTTGCGCAGATGCAGAAGAATCAGAGCAACAGGCCCGTCTTCCTTGTGGCGCAAAAGGCAGAGCCTTTTGGCCTGCAAATTGTGCTTGCCGCCCAGGGCGCAAAGCTGGGCCAGCATTTCGGGCTTATGCACCAAAAAGAAATCGCCGCCATAGCGCAGCGCCCATGCAGCCCCTGCAAACAGGGCATCCGGGCTCAGCATATCATCCCGACGGGCAAGGGGCGTTTTTTGGCTGGCAGGTCCTGCGGAAAAATAGGGAGGATTGGAAACACAGCAGGAAAAACTGCCCGGCGCAACCAACCGGTTAAGGCCGGCGGCATCTGCGCATATACTGCTTAGACGGGAAGAAATGCCGTTGGCATTTATATTGGTAAGGGCGGTTTCGTGGGCGTTGGCATCCAGCTCAATGCCGGTGACCCTGCAGGCATCATCCCGGCTGCAAAGCAAAAGCCCCAGGGTGCCGCAGCCACTGCCAATGTCCAGCACTGTGGCATTTTTGGGAAGCCTGACAAAATCCGCCAGGGCAATGGAATCGGTGCTCAGGGGGAACGCCCCGGGGCACAGCTCCAGAGTAAAACCGTTATGAAGCTTTTCCATAGGGCCTCCTTTCACAGTTACAAAAAAATCAGCCTGCGCACATGGTACGCAGGCTGAGAGAAGTCGGGCAATCAGCCTTCCTCGATTGCTTCAACAGGGCAGTTGTCGGCACAAGCGCCGCAGCTGACACAGACATCAGCATCGATGACGTACTGCTCGTCGCCCTCGGCAATAGCCTCAACAGGGCAGTTATCTGCGCAAGAGCCGCACTTCACGCAAGCATCGGTGATTTTGTAAGCCATGATTTTCCCTCCAATTATGTATTTTCACTTGGTCCATTACGGACCGCAACTATATTCTAACATGGATTTTGCAAAATGCAAGGATTTTTCGTTACGGCCGTATATTTTTTCTTGCAGCCGGGGAAAATGGCCTGCAAGGAGGGGAGGCTATGCGCTACGATGAGCAGGCCCGGCAGCTGCTTTGCAGGGCAGCCCGGCAGGCACGGCAGCTGGGCCACCCGGCCGTTGCCAGTGTGCATATGCTGCTGGCCTTGGCTGAGGGCACTGACGAAGCAGGCAGAATGCTGCGTTTTTCCGGCTTCTGTCCGCCAACCGCCCGGTATATGGCGTCTGTCCTTTACGGCACCGGAACGCCCAGCCTGCCTTTGGCTCAAGGCTTTACAGCCCAAGCCCAATGGGTGCTCCGTGGAGCCTGCCGGGAGGCACGGCATCAGGGCTGCCGGCGCATTGGCAGTGTACACATTTTGCTTTCCCTGCTGCGGCAGGAAAAAACCGCAGCAGCTGACCTGCTGATTTTAAACCGCGTGGATGCGGCAGGTCTTTTCTCCCGGGTAGCCGAAGGGGTGGTCGGGGCAAAAACAACAACGGTAAAAAAGGAGGCGGTAACCACGAAGTTACTGGATCAGTTCAGCGAGGACCTGATACAAAAGGCCACCTCTATGGAGCCGGTAATCGGCAGAGACCGGGAGATCGACACGGTCATTGGCATCTTAAGCCGAAAGAACAAGAATAACCCGGCTCTGGTAGGGGAGCCCGGCGTGGGCAAAACCGCCATTGCTGAGGGGCTTGCCCAGCGGATGGCCAGCGGCAATGTGCCGCCTCAGCTCAAGGATAAGCGGCTGGTGAGTCTGCATATGGCAAACCTGGTGGCAGGCACCAAGTACCGGGGCGAATTTGAGGAGCGGCTTCGGGATGTGCTGGCAGAGATACGCAGGGCAGGGGATGTGATTTTGTTTGTGGATGAAATGCACACCATTGTAGGCGCCGGCGCAGCCGAGGGCGCTATTGATGCAGCCAATATCTTCAAGCCGGCTCTGGGTAGGGGCGAGCTGCAGATGCTTGGGGCAACCACCATGGCAGAGTACCGCAAATATATTGAAAAGGACGCAGCTCTGGAGCGCCGCTTCCGCCCGGTAAAGGTGGAAGAACCGGATAAGGATGCCACCATGGCCATCCTGCAGGGCTTAAAGCCCGGGCTGGAGCGCCATCATCATATCCGCATTACAGAGGAGGCTTTGCTGGAGGCTGTGCGACTATCTGTGCGCTATTTGCCGGATTTATATCTGCCGGATAAGGCCATAGACCTTTTGGATGAGGGCGCCAGTCACGCCCGTATGGAGCAGCTTGGGACAGAGCGCTCTGAGCGGCGGCTGGAATTAGAGGAGGAGCTGAGCCAGGCGGTGAAGCAAAGCCGGTTTGAAAAGGCGGCCCAGCTTCGGGACCAGATGCAGCGCCTTACCGGCAGAGCCGCAGATATCCGCAGACCCCGGGCAGTTACCCCGGCGGATATTGCCTGGGCGGTGTCGGAGCGCACCGGCATTCCCACAGGCAGACTCACTGCCGACGAACGGGAAAAGCTATTGAGCCTGGAAAAGCTGCTGGGCAAATATATTATCGGTCAGGATAATGCTGTGCAGGATGTGTGCCGGGTGCTGCGACGGAGCCTGGCAGGGGTACGGGATCAAAACCGCCCGGTGGCAAGTTTTCTGTTCACCGGTCCTACCGGTGTTGGCAAAACCGAGCTTTGCCGGGTGCTTGCCCGGGAGCTATACGGCACCAAGGATGCCATGATTCGGCTGGATATGACCGAATATATGGAAAAACACTCCGTTGCCCGGCTCATTGGCGCCCCACCCGGGTATGTGGGCTATGAGGAGGGGGGCAAGCTCACAGAGGCGGTGCGCCGCCGGCCCTACTGCCTGGTGGTGCTGGACGAAATGGAAAAGGCCCACCCGGATGTGGCAGGTATTCTGCTGCAAATTATGGAGGAAGGCGTGCTTACCGACAGCACCGGCAGACGGGTGAGCTTCCGCAATGCGGTGGTGGTAATGACCTGCAATGCAGGCGCCCAAATCCGTTCTGACGGCCTGGGCTTTAAGCCGGAGGGGCGTCAGGAGCAGTGTACGCAGGCACTGCGGCAGCATTTTACGCCGGAGTTTTTGGGCCGCATTGATAAGACCGTCTGCTTTAACAGCCTGCAAAAACCGGAGCTGGCGCAAATTGCCCGGCAACAGCTTCAGCGGCTTGCAGCGCGCTCCCAGGCGGCAGGCCTGCAGCTGCAGCTGCCGGAGGGGCTTGCGGAAATGCTTGCCGATGCCTGCAGTCGGGAAGGCGGCGCCCGACAAATCCGCAGGCTCATACAGGACCGGGTGGAAAGTCCCTTGGCTGCTTTCCTGCTTCAGGGGGGCAAACGGCCCACCCGGGCAAAAGGGGAATTGCAGCAGGATAGTATCATTTTTAGCTAAAAGAGTAGTGTCCACTACCCAGTGGACACTACTCGCGTTTTTAGCCGGAAGTGCAGTGTCCACTACCCAGTGGACACTGCACAAAGGGGCAAAATGCAATTCTGGTTGCGTATTTTAGAACAAGTGTTCTAAAAATTAGAAATACCCGGATTTTTTGCGAAAAAAATCGAAAAAATATGTAAAAAAATATTGATTTTTGTTTTTCTATCCGTTATACTGTGGGTATATGGAGCAAAATGGTAGTTAAGTGGAGCAAAATGGAGTGGAGGTGAGCGCAATTGATCGGTAAATACCCTGCAAAGCTGGATGATAAAAACCGGCTTTTTGTACCTGCAAAGCTCAGAGCAGAGCTGGGTGAAGATTTTTATGTGACCTTAGGCGTCAATTGCGGCCATCGCTGTCTGACGGTTTACACCGCCCGGGACTGGAACACTCTGGTTGAAAATTATAACAACCTGCCTATCTCTCAGCGGTCTGCCGCTACCAGCCTGATTTTTATTAACGCCAATGAATGCACCCCCGATAAGCAGTTCCGCTTTGGCCTTACCCAGTTCCTGCTGGACTATGCAGGCATCGGCAGGGAAGTGATGGTGGTGGGCCGTGCAGGTCAGGCTGAGATTTGGGATGCCGAAGAGTTTGCCCGCTTCGAAAGCGAGAACCTCACCCCTGAAAAACTGTTGGCTTCTCTGGAGGCCATTGGTCTATGAGCGAATTTCATCACATATCCGTTCTTTTGAATGAATGCCTGGATGGGCTCAGCATTAAGCCCGATGGCATTTATGTAGACGGCACCTTGGGCGGTGCAGGCCATTCCAGCCAAATTGCAAAGCGCCTGACCACAGGCCGCCTCATTGGCATTGACCGGGATCAGGTAGCCCTCACGGCCGCCGGTGAAAGGCTGAAGCCTTATGGCGACCGGGTAAAGCTGGTGCATTCTAACTTCTGCGAAATTGCTCAGGTGCTTAAGGACTTGGATATTTCCGGCGTGGACGGCATTTTGCTGGACCTGGGTGTTTCCTCTCCTCAGCTTGACGATGGAGAAAGAGGCTTTTCCTATATGGTGGATGCGCCCTTGGATATGCGTATGAACCGACAGGATGCCTTGCGTGCCTATGAAGTGGTGAACACCTGGAGCCAGGAAGAGCTGAAACGGATTTTATATACCTACGGCGAGGAGCGCTACGCCCCGCAAATTGCCGGTGCAATTTGCAGGAAAAGAGAAGAAAAGCCCATTGAAACCACTTTGGAGCTTGCAAGCATCATTCGCTCGGCAATGCCTCCGGCAGCCCTGCGGGAAAAGCAGCACCCGGCAAAGCGCAGCTTTCAGGCTATCCGCATTGCGGTAAACGACGAGCTGGGCAGCGTGGAAAAGGTTATGGAAGATGCCATTCCTTTACTCAATCCCGGCGGACGGCTGGCGGTGATTACCTTCCATTCTTTGGAGGACCGCATTGTAAAGCTTAAAATGAACGATGCAGCCAAGGGTTGCACCTGTCCTCCCAGCTTCCCGGTGTGCGTTTGCGGTAAAAAGCCCAAGGTAAAGCTCATCACCCGAAAGCCCATTGTGGCATCGGATGCGGAATTAAACGAAAATCCCCGCAGCCGCAGCGCGAAGCTGCGTGTCTGCGAAAAACTTTAGATTTTACAAAAGAAAGAAGGGAACAGTTTGGCAGCCAAAGTAGATGTGCAGTATATTCGGTTTTACACAGACGGCAATGCAGCCAAGCAGGTTGCGCCTATGTTCCCGGAGGAGAAGAAAGCCCATCGGGCAAGAGCCAGAAAGTCTGCACGCCGCAAGGTGATTTATGTGGACCCGGTGGCCATTTTCTCCATCTTTGTAGCCTGTGCCTTGCTCTTAAGCATGGCAGTAGGCCTGGGCGCTTTGCAGCAAGCCCGTGAGCGCAATGTGCAGATGCGTGCGTATGTGGAGCAGCTGGATGCAGAAAACGAACGGCTGAAGCAGACCTATGCACAAGGCTATGATCTGCAGGAGATTGAAAAAACCGCCCTTGCCCTGGGTATGGTGCCTGCAGAAAATGTGAGCAACAATTCCATTGCGCTAAATGTCCCGGTACAGGAGCAGCAGACAACCGGCTGGGAGCAGATTATCGCATTTCTTACAGGCCTTTTTGCATAAACCCGGTCCCCACCAATAAAATTCAAATAGAGCTGCAATGGGCGGCGAGGGATTCCCTTGCTGCCCATTTAAGCAATTGATGGAAGGTGGGGCAAATATGGGGAAAGAAAAGGACCGTTTTTACCGGGTGCGTGGCGACAGCGGACAGCACCGTCGCATTACCATCGTGGCAGCGATCCTGGGCATTGTGGCTTTCCTGCCGCTTTTGTGGCGGCTGTATGACTTGATGGTGGCAAACTATGACTATTATGCCAAGCTTGCCCTGGATAACCAAACCCGTATCACCCGTGTCAGCACCGGGCGGGGGCTGATTTACGACCGGAATATGAATATTCTGGCCTGCTCCCGGGATGTGCAGACGGTGTATTTAGATCCCCATGAGCTTAAGCAGTCCAAGGCGGATTTGGAGCAAATATCTGCCTTTTTGGCAGATACCCTGGAGCTGGACCGGCAGTGGGTGCTGCAGCAGGCCGGGGACCTTTCTATGCGCTATAAGCAAATTGCCGCCCGTGTGGACACACAAACCGCAGGCGTGATTCGCAGTTATATTAATGAAAACGGCATCAAGGGCATCCACTTGGAGCCCGGCGCCCAGCGCTATTATCCTTATGGCACATTGGCATCTCAGGTGATTGGATTCACCAATGCCTCCAACACAGGCAGCGAGGGCATTGAAGCGGCTTATAATGACCTGTTGGAGGGCGGCACCGGAAAGGTAATCACCACCAAAGGCAGTAACGAGATGGATATGCCCTATTCCTATGAGGATTATCTTGCAGGCACTGCCGGCTGCAGCCTTGTACTGACCTTAGATGCCACAGTGCAGGCGTGCCTTGAGAATCAGCTGCAGGCAGCAATCGACCGCTACAGCGTGCAAAATGGCGCCTTCGGTATGGTGATGGATGTGAACACCGGCGAGATTTTGGCAATGGCCACTCTGGGTGGTTATGACCCCAATCACTATCAGCAAATTTACGATACTGAGATGGCCGCATCTGTTGCACAGCTGCAGGCAAAATATGAAGCCCTGCCGGAAGGTTCGGAGGAATATGCCGCTGCCAAGGCAGCATACAACGATGCCCTTACCGCCGCCAGGCTCAAGCAGTGGCGCAACCGGTGCATCAGCGATGGCTATGAGCCGGGCTCTACCTTCAAGGTGCTGACTATGGCTGCAGCCCTGGATTGCGGCGCTATCGACTTAAATACAAGCTTTTACTGCAAGGGGGCAGAGCATATTCCCGGACGCAGCCAGCTGCTGCATTGCTGGCGCTCTGCCGGCCACGGCGCTGAGCAAACGCCCCAGGCCCTGCAAAATTCCTGTAATTTAGCCTTTGCCCATATCGCCCTGAAGCTGGGCGGAGAGCGGTTTTATGACTATGTGAAAAGCTTTGGCATTATGGAAAAAACCGGCATTGACCTGTATGGGGAGAGCAAGGGCGTTTTCTTTTCCAAAGAGCTTGTTACCGATACGGATAAATGGGGAACAGCTTCCCTTACCTCCGGCTCTTTTGGCCAGACCTTTAAGCTGACTCCCATTCAGCTGGTGCGGGCCATTGCCGCGGTGGTAAACGGGGGCTACCTGTTAGAGCCCTATATTGTGGCGGAGGCTGTTGACGGGGCAGGGAACAGGGTGTTTTCCCAGGAGCCAACGGTGCTGCGCCAGGTAATCAGCAAGGAAACCTCAGCTACCATGTGCTCTCTTTTGCGCACGGTGGTCACCGAAGGCACGGCTAAAAATGCCGGGGTATATGGCTTCTCCATCGGCGGCAAAACCGGCACCAGTGAGAAAATCGATGTGCTGGATGAAACAGGAAAACCCACATTGGATAAAATTGTTTCCTTTGTAGGGGTTGCGCCAATGAGTAAACCGCAGTATATTGTACTTGTAGCTTTGGACACCCCCTCCCGTTCCACCGGCATCTATATTTCCGGTGGTGTGATGGCAGCGCCCACGGTGGGCGCGGTGATGGCAGATATTCTGCCTTATCTGGGTGTTGCCAACTATTATGAAGAAAATGATCCGGCTGCCAAAACCCTGGAAGTGCCGGATTTGACAGGGCTGAGTGAAAAAGACATGAAAAAAGCCCTCAAGGACCTGGGCCTTACCCCGCAAGTGCAGGGCAGCGGCCCGGCAGTTACCGCTCAAATTCCCGCGCCCGGTACGCAGGTTAAGGGCAACAGCGAAGTGATTGTGTATTTTGCAGAGTAGGAGATAAAATATGAAACTAAAGGAGCTCCTGGCAGGCGTAGAGGTTTTGGGCCTGCACGCAGATGAAAATTTGCCCATTACCGGTATAGCTTACGATTCCCGTAAGGTGCAGCCCGGTGACCTGTTTGTGGCGGTGACCGGTTTTGCTGCCGATGGCAACCGCTTTATTCCCATGGCTGTGGAAAAGGGCGCAGTGGCAGTGGTCACTGCCAAAACGCCCTCTTGCAATGTGCCTTTTGTACAGGTAAAGTCCGACCGGCTGGCCCTTGCCCAAATCGGTGCCAATTTCTATCATAAGCCTGCTGAAAGTATGCAGGTGATCGGTGTTACCGGTACCAACGGCAAAACCTCCACCACCCTTCTTTTAAAGCATGTGCTGGAAACGGTGCTGGGCGCCAAGGTGGGCTTAATCGGCACAATGGAAAATCTTATTGGTGATGCGGTGATTCCTGCCGAGCGCACCACCCCGGAAAGCCTGGATTTGCAAGCCCTTTTTGCCCGTATGCGCGATGCCGGCTGCACCTATGTGATTATGGAGGTATCCTCCCACGCCATTGCCCTTAATCGGGTGGGCGGCCTTAATTATGCGGTGGCGGCTTTTACAAACCTCACCGAGGACCACCTGGATTTCCACAAAACTATGGCAGAATATGCCTCTGTCAAGGCGAAAATCTTCTCCCGCTGCCAAAAAGCAGTGATCAACATCGATGATAGCTGGGCAGAGTATATGCACAGCCAAGCTGCCTGCCCTGTGCTGACCACCTCGCAAAAAATGCCAGCCGGCCTGTATGCCACCGATGTGTGCCTGCTTGCTGACGGCGTAAGCTTTACTGCCGTCTACGGCAGCCAAAAGGCAAAGGTGAGTCTGCCCATTCCCGGCAAATTCACTGTATATAATGCTTTGGGCGTTCTTGGCATTGCTCTGCAGCTTGGCATTGACCTGTCTTCCGCAGCTGCCGCCCTTGCCACGGCAAAGGGTGTAAAGGGCAGGGTGGAGGTGGTGCCCACACCGGGCAAGCCCTATACCGTGCTCATTGACTATGCCCACACTCCCGATGGCCTTGAAAATGTGTTAAGCTCCGTTCGCCTGTTCTGCAAGGGCAGACTCATTGCCTTGTTTGGCTGCGGCGGCGACCGGGATCCCATTAAGCGCCCCATTATGGGCAAAATCGGCACAGAACTTTCTGATATTGCCATTTTGACCTCCGATAACCCCCGTACAGAAGAACCCGGTGCTATTTTACGGGATATTCTTAAGGGCGTTGATACAACCAAAACCAACCCGGTTGTTTTGGAAAATCGCCCCCAAGCCATTCGATATGCTATGGACATTGCCCGGGAAAATGATATAATTGTGTTAGCCGGCAAGGGCCACGAAACCTATCAGGAAATCAATGGGGTAAAGTATCCCATGGATGAACGGCTGATTGTGGCCGAGTACCTGAAGGAAGGGAAGAACTAATATGGGCGCAATCACCTTAGCTCAGGCTGCTGCCTGGTGCGGCGGCAAAGTGGATGCAAAATATGCAAATATTTCCTTCACCGGCGCCAATAACGACACCCGTAAGGTGCAGCCCGGTCAGCTGTTTGTGGCGCTGCAGGGCGCCCGTGACGGACATGATTTTGTTCCTGCGGCCCTCGAGAAAGGGGCTGCGGCAGTGCTTTGCAGCCGCCGGGCAGGGGATTATCCTGCCATTTTGGTAGATGACACCCGTATTGCCCTTGGGCAAATTGCCAAGGGTTATCGGGAGCATTTGGGCGTGAAGGTTGTGGGTGTTACCGGCTCCGTGGGTAAAAGCACCACCAAGGAAATGACGGCTGCTGTGCTTTCTGCGCGCTATCGGGTATATAAAACCCCAGCGAACCACAATAACGATGTCGGTATGCCCATGGCCATCCTTTCTATGCCCGAGGACACGGAGGTTGCCGTGCTGGAAATGGGCATGAATCACTTTGGGGAAATTGCCTATTTATCGAATATTGCCCAGCCGGATTTGGCTGTGATTATCAATATCGGCACCATGCATATTGAGCATTTAGGCTCCCGTGAGGGCATTTTGCAAGCAAAGATGGAAATTCTTTCCGGCATGAAGCCTGACGGGCTTCTTCACTTAAACGGTGATGATGACATGCTGCGTACCCAGGCCCAAAGGCTTGGCAGCCGGGCGGTGTATTTTGGACATAACGCACCTGCCACGGTGTTCGGTGAGGATATCCGGGAGGCAGACGGGCAGATTACCTTTACTGCCTGCGTTGCAGACAGCCGCATTCCCATTTCTCTGCCCCTGGAGGGCAAGCACCATGTAATTGATGCACTGGCTGCCATCAGTGTTGGCACCCAGCTTGGCGTTACTGCCGAAGGTATGCAGTCTGCCTTGGGCAATTTCCGGAATATGGCAGGCCGCCAGGAGATATTTGAGGCAAAGGGCTGCACCGTCATTAAGGACTGCTATAACGCAGGCCCTGAGTCCATGGCAGCTGCCCTTGCGGTGCTTGGCAACCGCGCCGGACGCCGTGTTGCCGCTTTGGGTGATATGCTGGAGCTGGGAGATAAAAGCCGGGAGGCCCATTATCAGGTGGGCAGTCTTTGCGCCCAAAAAGCAGACCTTCTTCTGTGCTACGGCCCCAATAGCACCCATATGCTTTCCGGTGCTTTGGATGGGGGTATGCACCCTTCCTGCGCCCAAGCCTTTACCCAGCGGGATGACCTTGCCAAAGCCCTCAGGCAGCTGGCAAAGCCCGGAGATGTTATCTTGTTCAAAGGCTCCAACGGTATGCGTATGGACCTTGCTTTGGAGAAATTTTTGGAAACAGAAGAGTAATCGGAGGAATTCCTATGGAAAGAATCATCATAACAGCCCTGGCAGGCGCCGTGCTATCCGGTGTGATTGGCTATTTTCTGCTGCCTGTGCTTCGGGCGCTGAAGGCAGGTCAGTCCATCCGTGAGGTGGGTCCTACCTGGCATAATAACAAAGCCGGCACACCTATGATGGGCGGCTTGATGTTCATTTTTGCAGCCATTTTGTGCCTGGTGGGCAATGTGTTCTTCATGAAGTCCTACACGGTGTTCTATGCCCTTATTTTGGCTTTGTGCTTTGGCTTTGTTGGCTTTTTGGATGATTTTTTCAAGATAAAGTTCAAGCGCAACCTGGGTCTTACCTCCCTGCAAAAGGCTATGCTGCAGATGGCAGTTTCCGCCATTTATCTGTATGTGCTCTACAGCCAGGGCGTCATGTCCACCGAGCTTTACATTCCCTTTTTCGGTGTTTCTATTGAATTTGGAATCTTCTATTACATTTTTTCCATTCTGCTTATTACGGGCATTGTTAACGCTGTGAACCTGACAGACGGTATTGACGGTCTTGCAAGCAGTGTCACTCTTGCTGTCGGAGCATTTTTTGCCGTGGCGGCAATCACACTTGAATCCCTTCCCACATCAGTGG
>JAZMZJ010000070.1:0-16736 GCA_045585915.1 Faecousia sp.
CTCAGCAGCCCGACGGGCAATATACTTGTGAGAAGTTCCGTGGAAGCCGTAACGACGGATATCGTCATTCTCATAGTACTCAGCAGGGATTGCGTAGCGTTTAGCCTTGGGAGGCATGCTCATGTGGAAAGCGGTGTCGAACACAGCAACCTGGGGAGTAGCAGGCATAACAGCCTGGCAGGCACGGATACCCATCAGGTTAGCGGGATTGTGAAGGGGGCCAAGAGGGATGCAATCCTCGATAGCCTTAATGCATGCATCGTCGATGATGCAGGAATCGCTGAACTTCATACCGCCGTGGAGCACGCGGTGGCCAACAGCATCGATCTCATCAACGCTCTTGATAACGCCGTACTCAGCATCCACCAGAATCTCCAGAACCGCAGAGATTGCTTCAGAATGAGTGGGCATGGGGATATCCTTAACCACCTTCTTGTCGCCGACCTTGTGGGTCAGACGGCCATCAATGTAGATACGCTCACACAGGCCCTTTGCGGCTACATCGCCGGTCTCCGGATTCATCAGCTGATACTTAAGAGAAGAGCTGCCGGCATTGATAACCAGAACATTCATTTGGAATCTTCCTCCTAAAAATTATGATTTTCTTTTTGAGCAATATGTGTTAATATAACCATAGCTGTGGCTATTCTATAATATTTTTTTCAATTTCTCAAGCCCTATTAGAAAATTTTTCCGGAAAGGAGGGCTTTTTTGTGATTACAGGCATCGTTTGTGAATATAATCCATTGCACTTAGGCCACAAAAAACAGCTGGATTTCCTGCGGCAGGCTGACCCAGACGGTACAATTGTGTGTCTGATGAGCGGCAATTTCGTTCAGCGAGGAGCTCCAGCGATCATAGATAAGGCATACCGAGCCAAGGCTGCCATACTATCCGGCGCAGACCTTGTGCTTGAAATGCCAATAAATATCAGCCTCTCCTCTGCCGAGGGGTTTGCAGCAGGCAGCGTCAGCATTCTGGATAAATTTTGCCACCGCATTTGCTTTGGAGCGGAAACCGCAGACCGTAAGCTTTTAATGGAAACTGCCGATGCATTAAACAGTGATACCTTTTCTGACAAGCTGCGGGTGCATATTGATGCAGGTCTATCCTTCCCTGCTGCCAGACAAAAAGCATTGGAAGATATGGGATTGCGCGGTGATATTCTTGCCTTGCCTAACAATATTTTAGCGATTGAATACTGCAAGGCAATTTTAAAATTCAATTCCCCGATGCAGCCCATTGTTATTGCCCGACAGGGCAACTATCACGATACACAAATTAACGCAGAAAACCCCTCAGCAACAGCAATCCGTTCCCTCATGGAAGCAGGCGCGCCGTGGCAAAACTATGTTCCCGGTGCCGATATTCTGTCAGATGCGCCATTGCATACCCTAAAGCACGGTGAGCAGGCTATCCTTTATCGGCTGCGCACCATGACGGATGCAGAATTTGAAGCTCTGCCCTACGGTTCAGAAGGTCTGTGGCGCAAGCTGATGCGAAATGCCCGAAAATATAACACACTGGAAGATATTATCACCGCAACAAAATCCAAGCGCTACACCCGTACAAGGCTTGACAGAATGGTGATGTGTGCATTTTTGGGTATTACAGAGCAAATGCTTGCCGCTCCTGCCCCCTATGTCAATGTTCTGGCCTTCAATGACAAAGGCCGCAATGCTCTGAAAATTGCCAGACAGACTGGCAATTTTGTAAACATCGGAGAAAACACGAAAGACTCCTACGGAGATTTTCTTAAGCGCTGTGACGACCTTTATGCATTATTCTCCCCCACCGCCGCAAGGCAAAACCGAAAAGTATATGCACATAAATAAACCGGTCAGCTAATCCTGACCGGTTTATATTGTTATTTATTGGTTGCAACGCTTTTGCGAACCAGCGCACGCTTTAGCCTGGCTTCCGCTAAACGCAGGTCTGTATCACTGGCATCTTTGTTATCCAGCACCGCACGGGCGCGGCTTTCAGAACTCTCTGCCCGCTGCACATCAATCTGATCTGCCCACTCGAAGGCGCTGGCAAGCACCGTAACATAGCCATCGAGCACAGAGAGCATACCACCGATACATGCACCGTGGCGCACACCATCCTCCAGTACGATACTTGCCCTCCCCATACCAAGGGGCGCAACACAGTTAATATGGCCTGCAAGGATGCCTATATCGCCGGTGGTAGTGCGAACGGTGAGTTCTTTGGCAAAGCCTTCAAACCGCTGACCGTCCGGAGTGACAATCTTCAGGGGGAATTCTCTCATTTTGCCTGTCCCTTCCACTTTTCCACCACATCGTCAATGGTGCCGGCATACAGGAAGCAGGACTCGGGGATTGCATCGTGCTTACCTTCAATAATCTCCTTAAAGCCACGAACCGTTTCCTTAAGGGGAACGTATTTTCCTTCAAAACCGGTAAACTGAGAAGCCACACTGAAAGGCTGGGACAGGAAGCGCTGCACCTTACGGGCGCGGTTGACTGTTAGCTTGTCTTCTTCGCTCAGCTCATCCATACCCATAATGGCAATAATATCCTGCAGCTCCTTATACCGTTGCAAAATGCGCTGCACTGCCCGGGCAGTTTCGTAATGCTCAACGCCCACAACATCGGGAGAAAGAATACGGGAAGAAGAATTTAGGGGGTCAACCGCCGGATAGATACCCAGGGAAGCAATACCACGATCCAATGCGGTGGTTGCGTCCAAGTGGGCAAAAGTAGTGGCAGGAGCAGGGTCGGTATAGTCGTCAGCAGGCACATACACCGCCTGAACAGAGGTGATAGAGCCATTCTTGGTGGAGGTGATTCGCTCCTGTAATGCACCCATCTCTGTTGCCAAGGTAGGCTGATAACCAACAGCAGAAGGCATACGGCCCAGCAAAGCAGAAACCTCAGAGCCAGCCTGGGTAAAGCGGAAAATGTTATCAATAAACAGCAGCACGTCCTGATGCTTAACATCGCGGAAATATTCTGCCATTGTAAGGCCGGAAAGGCCTACACGCATACGGGCTCCGGGAGGCTCATTCATCTGACCGAATACCATGGCGGTTTTGTTAATAACGCCGCTTTCTGTCATTTCATTATAAAGGTCGTTTCCCTCACGGGTACGCTCACCAACACCGGTAAAAACTGAATAGCCGTTATGGGCGGTTGCGATATTATAGATAAGCTCCTGAATAAGCACGGTTTTGCCCACGCCTGCACCGCCGAAAAGGCCGATTTTACCGCCCTTGGCATAGGGGCAAATGAGGTCAACAACCTTAATGCCCGTTTCCAGAATTTGGGTGGCAGGTTCCTGCTCGTCGTAGTCCGGAGCACTGCGGTGAATGGGCCAGCGATCAGCGCCTTCCACTGCAGGCTTTTCGTCAATGGGCTGGCCCAGCAAATTAAACACTCTGCCCAGGCACTCTTCGCCCACAGGCACAGTAATTGCAGCGCCGGTATCAACAGCCTCCATACCGCGCTGCAGGCCGTCGGTTGAGCTCATGGCAATGCAGCGTACCACGTTATCGCCAATGTGCTGGGCAACCTCAGCAACAACGGTGCGGTCATCAGATTTAATCTCAATAGCCGAAAGCAGCTGCGGTAAGCTATCCTCCGAAAAACGGATATCCAAAACCGGACCCATAATCTGAATCACAGTTCCAATATGTTTAGCCATTGGGTTCCACTCCTTATCTTTCAGGCTCTAAGAGCCTGCTACAATTTCCGTAATTTCCTGTGTGATGGCAGCCTGACGAGCCTGATTGAACTTAAGACTCAACTGACCAATCATTTCATCGGCATTTTGGGTAGCGGCATCCATGGCCGTTCTCCGTGCCGCATGCTCAGATGCGCGGCTTTCACAAAGCGCGCCATAAAGCAAGCCGCCAACATACTCAGGAACGATGGTGTTAAATACGGTTTCACTATCCGGCTCATATAAAATATCCCGAATAGCTCCCCCCTGCTTTTGCTCACGCTGCAAAGGCAGCACCGGCAGCAGCTGCGGGTTTTGAGACAAAACAGAAACAAAGCCTGTATAGGCAATAAAAACCTGATCAATCTGTCCAGCTAAATAGGCCTTGCACAGCTGCCTTGCCACCGTGAAACAATCGCCTATGCTCAGGTCGGCAGCAATGCCGTACTGCTGCGTCAAAAGCTCTGCATTGCGGCTGCGGAAATAATCCAGCGCCTTCTTACCCACAGGCAGAAACACAGCCGTTTTGTCCTGTGCGTGGGCGCAAACCAGCTTCAATACATTGCTGTTGTAGCCACCTGCAAGGCCACGGTCACCGGCAATGACCACATATGCAGATTTTTTCACCGGACGGGCAATGAGGTAAGCAGAAGACAGCTCACGGTTATGCATTGCTATATCGTCAATAATTTCGCAAAGGCTTTCAAAGTATGGACGTGCATCCATAGCCTTGGCCTGTGCATGACGCAGCTTGGAGGCAGCAACCATTTCCATGGCCTTTGTGATCTGCTTGGTCGACTCCATACTGCGGATGCGCATTTTAATTTCTTTGGTGGATACGCCAGCCATGGCTTACCTCCTTGTTAGATTTTTGCAACAAATTCCTGCTGCAGGGCGCTAAGAGCAGCCTTAAGCTCTGCCTCGGCATCTGCCTCCAGCTTGCCGGATTGGCGGATGCTTTGCAGCACATCATAGTGTTTTTCTTCCATGAAGGTGTGCAAACGGGTCTCAAATTCCGTTATAAGAGATACCGGAATTTCGTTCAGATAGCCATTGATAACAGCATAAAGAATACAGACCTGGTGAGCAACCTCAACAGGAGAATTGTTGTTCTGCTTCAGCACAGCAACAATACGCTCACCTAAATTCAGACGAGCCTTTGTATCGGCATCCAGGTCAGAACCAAACTGAGCAAAGCTCTGCAGTTCACGATACTGGGAATACAGCAGCTTAAGTGAGCCGGCAACCTTTTTCATTGCCTTAATTTGGGCATCGCCGCCAACACGGGAAACGGAAATACCGGGATTAACCGCAGGCATAATACCGGCGTTAAAGAGCTCAGATTCCAGGAATATCTGTCCATCAGTAATGGAAATTACGTTGGTTGGAATGTAAGCAGATACATCGCCTGCCTGGGTTTCGATAATGGGCAAGGCAGTAAGGCTGCCGCCGCCAAGCTTAACAGAAAGCTGGGCAGCACGTTCCAAAAGCCGGGAATGGAGATAGAAAACATCACCGGGATAGGCCTCACGTCCGGGTGGCCGGCGGATAAGCAGAGAGATTGCCCGGTAAGCAACTGCATGCTTACTCAGGTCATCATAAATCACCAGCACATCCTTACCCTGGTGCATAAAATGCTCGCCCATGGAGCAGCCGGCATAAGGTGCAATATACTGCATAGGCGCAAGCTCAGATGCTGTTGCAGACACAACAATCGTATAGTCCATTGCACCGCCTGCAGTCAGGTTATCTACCACCTGAGCAACTGTGGACCGCTTTTGTCCAATGGCAACATAGATGCAAATCACATTCTTGCCCTTTTGGTTCAGAATGGTATCTGTGGCAATGGTAGTCTTTCCGGTCTGACGGTCGCCGATAATCAGCTCACGCTGGCCTCTGCCAATGGGAATCATCGCATCAATAGCCTTGATGCCGGTTTGCAGCGGCACGCTGACATGCTGACGGTCAATAATGCCCGGCGCAGGCATTTCTATAGGACGATAGCCCTCTGCTGCAATGGGACCTTTTCCATCAATCGGCTCACCTAAAGCATTGACAACACGGCCCACAAGTCCGTCACCAACAGGGACAGACACCACCTTACCGGTGCGCTTAACCATATCGCCTTCCTTGATGCCCTGATCAGAGCCCAAAATCACAATGGAAACAACATCTTCTTCCAGGTTTTGGGCCATGCCAAATGCCCCGGAGGGAAATTCCAAAAGCTCGCCTGCCATACATCTGTCCAGGCCGTTAGCCTTTGCTATGCCGTCACCAACCAAGATAACTGTGCCAACTTCGCTGGTTACCAGCTTACTTTCATAATTCTTAATTTGCTCACGAATAATTTTCGTGATCTCATCGGGTCTTAATTCCATAGTTTCCCCGCTTCCTCAAAGTACGGTATTTTTCAGCAGTTTTCCGATGGCTTCTATGCGGCTTGCCACCGTATCATCCACCTGCGTGCCATCATAATCCAGCCGCACGCCGCCAAGCACACCGGGATCAACCCGGTTGACAAGCTGGGCGTGCTTTCCGGTAATGTGGCATAGCTTTTCCTCAAGTCTTTGCTTTTGTTCAGGGCTCAGCGGCACACAGGTAACTGCCCTTACCGGCAGAATGTTGTGAGCGCTGTTATATTGCTCCCGGTATTGCTTCACACAGTCGTGAAAACAACGGGCATAGCCTCGCTGGGTCAGCAGCTTGAGGAAATTATTCAGGTAAGGGTCAATTTTGCCTGCAAAGCAATCGTCCACCAGGCCTATCCGTTCATCACGGGAAAGACTGACTGCGCTAAGCAAACGCAAATAATCCGGCTGAGCATAAAAGATTTCATCCAGCATAGTGAGCTGGTCAAATATCTCCTGTTCTGTACCGGCATCCTGCGCCAGGTCATAAAGAGCCTGACCGTAAACTACTCCCACCTGTGTCATACATCTTCACCCAGTGCATCGATAAACTCGTCCACAAGCCGCTGCTGATCCTGAACATCCAGGTGTCTGCCCACTACCTTTTCGGCAATGGCTACAGCCATACCGGAAATCTCATCTTTGGCATCATTAAGCGCCTTTTTCTTTTCCTGAGCAATATCCGCGGCAGCCTTTTGACGAATGGCCTCGGCCTCGGCATTGGCCTGACGGACAATCTCCTCTTCCCTGGCCTGTCCCCGCTGCAGAGCCTCCTTAACCATACGCTGGCTGGTCTCGGTGGCTGCAGAGAGCTTTTGGGCATAATCCGCCTCCATAGCCTGCGCGGTCACCTTAGCCTCATTGGCAGCAGCATACATATCGTCAATTTCCTGCTGGCGCTCCTCAATGAGCCGCATAACAGGCCCCCAGAGAAACTTTTTCAGCACCAGAAAAAGGGCAATAAAGTTGCAAAGCGTAAACAGGGCGGTGAAGAAATTAATGTTCAAAAATTCTCCAGGTCCCATGCTTAAGGTTCCTTTCTTTTAGCTTAGATAGCAAACAGAATCAGCAGGGCGATAACCAGAGAATAGATACCGGTGGTCTCGGTAATGGCGCAGCCCAGGATCATATTGGTACGCAGATCGCCGGCGGCTTCGGGCTGACGGGCCATGCCCTCCAGTGCCTTGCCAACAGCATTGCCTTCGCCGATAGCCGGTCCGATAGCGCCGATGCCCATACACAGGCCAGCACCGATAGCCTTCGCTGCAATCATAATCGCTTCATTCATAATTGTTTCCTCCTAAGAATTATATATTATTTTCTTTTAAACACTTTGGGTTCCCTCATCCGGGGGCGGACAGGCACCGGCAATATACACCATGCTCAGCAGGCTGAACACAAACGCCTGAACAAAACCGGAAAAAAGGTCAAAATACAAGCTCAAAACCGCCGGGATGCCAAATTGCAAAATGGGAATCTGAACACCCCAAAGCAAATCCAGGTAGGTAAGCAAACCGAGCAGGCCAAGCACGCCAAGTACGATACCGATAATTTTGGCTGCAAGCTTCTTTTTATCAAATCCAAACCAGATAAGCGCAACTGCTGAGGCAAGCAAAATTGCAGGCAACACCACAGTTGACGAAATAAGGGAAATCAAGGCGTTGGATGCCAAAGCCAAAGCAGTGTAAATAATCATGGTTATGATGCTGCCGCCTGCCACATTGCCAAAATGACGGAACGCCATAGCCACAGGCTGGGCAATTTCCGATACAATGTTCATAGGTGTCATAACCACGATGGGCTGAGTAAAACCCTTAAGCCATCCCAAAAAACCGTTTCTCTTAATGCTTTGATACCAAATAATCACGCTGGTAATTACCGCCCAGGTCAGCACAACCGCAAGGTCAGCAGTTGTGGAACGCAGCAAGCCTGTCATACCAACAAGGCTGCCGACAATGGACGATAGGAAAACAGTACCGATATAAGGCACCCAACATAAATTATGCTCACCCATCGTACCGCGAACCAAATTCATCAGCATACTTACGCCCTTTTCCGTAAGCACCTGGAGCTTCCCCGGACGCTTTTGCAAATTTCTGCCGAGAAGCACACCGGATATGGCAAGCAGCAAGGTGACAACAGTAAGAGATATTATGGTTTCAGTAATTGCGATAGGACCAATTTCAAAAAGGATCTTGGCACCGCTAACGCTAATTCCGTCCATCAATCACCCTTCTTTCTAAAAAACTGCACCAGCATCAGCACAGGCCGCTGAAAAAGCAGCGGAAGCGCCAGAGCCAGCAGATTGCCGCCAAGCAGGTGGCCGCTAATGAGCACAACTGCCAAAATTGCCAGGCGGACAGTAGATGACAGCTGCACCATTTTCTTTGCCTGCTGCACCTGCCCATTCCGGGCGCGGTCAGCGGCAAGGCTTATAACCACAGCCATAAAGAAATAGTTGAGCACAGTGAACACGCAGCCGGCCAAAGCGCTGAGCACCACCGCAAGGTTAAAATGCCCAAAGGCAGCAAACACCGCAACCATAGCAGCGCAGCAAATGGCTACGCCGATGGCCAAAATCATAGTTTCTTTCAATACGAGCTTACGGGAATCCATAGAAACCTCTCAAATATGGTCATTAAAGGACAAATGCTTATCCTGACTATTCTTTTCAGAAAGCCGTTTCATTGCCTTAAGGCTGGTGCGCAGACCTTCAAAAGCAGTAACTATGCCCAAAAGCGCCCCAACAAAATACACCCAAGCGCCCCAGCTGAAGGTAGTGTTTAGCCAGGCGGCAAGCAATATAAACCCTACCAAAGGCAGCGCCACGGAAAGGCCCAACTGAGTCAGCCAAACAATCATAGACAAATTCTTCAACGGGCTCACCTGCCAATCCCAAATTCTTAGCTATTATAATATATATCACAACATCGAAATTTGCAAGAGGTTTGAATGGAAAATTTACTCTATTTTGCCCAATTGGGCGCTTTTCTTTCTGTACATTTTATGGTACAATATGTCTAATGGAGGTGTGATTATGCCTAAATCCGATAATCAAAAAGGTAAAATCCTGTACATATGGGACTATCTGCAAAAAAACTCCCACGAGAATCATCCCGTGAGAGCTTCTGAACTGATTAAAATGCTGGAAAAGCACGGCATTTTATGCGAACGAAAAACCATATACTCTGACATTGTCACTTTGCAGGACTTTGGTGTGGATATTATCAGCGTGCCCGGCAAAAATGGTGGTTATTTCATTGGCTCCGGTGGATTTGAGCCTTATGAACTAAAGCTGCTCATTGATGCTGTGCAATCAAGCCGCTATTTAACGGAAAGCAAGTCCCGGGAACTGATTGAAAAGCTGTGCAATCAATGTAACGCCCACGATGCAGGCTTGCTGCGCAGAAATGTGCTGGTTTCCGGCCGGGTCAAAACCATGAACGAAAGCATATACCACAATGTGGATGCCATTCAGGAAGCCATTAACAACAACCGGCAAATCACATTCCGCTATTTTGACTGGGATATCTCCGGCAAACGAAAATATCGGGACAAGGAATACACCGCAAGCCCCTACGGCCTATGCCAGGATAACGAAAATTGCTATCTGCTGGCTCTATCCCAGCGCCACGGTGTTACCTCCTACCGGCTTGACCGGATGAGCAGCATTTCTGTCACCGACCAGGTGCGACAGTCCTGCCCGGAGCTTACCGGCAAAGCCCTCCACGCCTATGCAAACCGCACCTTCCAAATGTATCACGGCGATGAAATCACCGTGAAGCTTCGTTTCCACAAGGATCTTGTTAATGTGGTCATTGACCGGTTTGGAAAGGACATTATGCTCATTCCCGATGGGCCTGAACATTTTAACTTTACGGTTTCCGTGGCAGTATCGCCAATGTTCTTAAGCTGGGTTATCGGTTTTGGCGATAAAGCGCAAATCCTCTATCCCCAAAGTGTGATCGACAGCTGCGCAGAGCTTTGCCGGCAAGCTATGAGCCACTATCAATAACGCTCCCCGGTTCAACCACCCGGAAGCTGTCAAACAGCTCTTTCCAGGCTCCCTTGGTCAGCTCCCCTGCCTTGTACTCCGGCGCCATTGCCGTCAAGGCGTAGCAATAATTCCCATCGGAATATATGTATGCGCTGCCCACCATATCAGCATCCTCACCGGCAGCGGTCCACACAAGGCGATAGCGGTCAAGGCCCAAGAACTCTGAACGCATTACCTGCAAATTTTCACTGCCATAGCCGGTCAGCTCCCGGAACACCGCCTCCATATCACCGCCGGGCAGGGTCTGCAGGGTGATAAAATAGTCCTCACACATATATAGCTTCGCGCCGTCGTCTCCGGTCATTACCGTGGCAGCTGCCTGCTCCGGTATTTTCACCACAATCTGCAGCATGGTGGGCGTATCCTGCGGCGCATAAATATCCCCAACAGTTTCATATGCCTCTTTGCCGCCACAACCTGTCAACATAAGCACAAAAAGCAAGACAGCCAACAGTTTTTTCACGAAAATCCCTCCTGAAAGGTAAGCCTTTCCTGTTTGTCTACCTGTCTTTATTCAATGCAGCCTGCACCCTAAATATGCATAAAAACTCCGGAACTTTGAGTTCCGGAGTTTTTTATAAGCTTTCCATCAATGCTTCAGCGCATAGCATCCCGTCTATTGCAGCAGACATAATGCCGCCTGCGTATCCTGCGCCCTCTCCTGCAGGGTAAAGACCCTTTAGGCTCACAGACTGCTTATCCTCTGCACGATTGATGCGCACAGGGCTGGAGCTTCGGGTTTCCGGGCCGGTAAGCACACCGTCAGGGTCAGCAAAGCCCTTAAGATTTTGATTCAAAGCGGGGATTGCCTCTTCAAGGGCATCGGTGATGCACACGGGCAACACACTGTGGAGGTCACACCAGGTTACACCGGGCTTATAGGTGGGTTGCACCTTGCCCGGGCCCGTAGATGGAACACCTTTGAGAAAATCGCCAATGCGCTGGGCAGGCGCTCTGTAGCCGCCAACAGCAAAGGCCGCTTCCTCAATTTGGCGCTGCCAGTGCATTCCACCAAGAGGGCCATCAAAGGGAAACACCTCAGGACTGACTGTTACAAGCAAAGCCGCGTTGGCATTCTCCCCTGCCCGGTCCTTGTAGCTCATGCCGTTTGTGACCGTGCGTCCTTCTTCCGATGCCGCTGCAACCACATAACCACCAGGGCACATACAAAAGGTATAGGCGGTTTTTCCATCCAAATGCTTTACCAGCTTATAGTCAGCCGGTGGCAGCACAGGGTCAACCTTACCGTACTGCGCCATATCCACCATGCTTTGGGGATGCTCAATGCGAACCCCCATAGCAAAGGGCTTGGCATCCATGGAGATACCCAGGCTTTGCAGCATTTCAAAAGTATCTCTTGCGCTGTGACCAACAGCAAAAACGCACCGGTCGCATTCCAAGGTTTCATCCCCGTTAATCTGCAAGCCGGTAATGCGACCATCTTCCCGGAAAATATCGGTCACCTGTGCGTTAAACCGAACCTGACCGCCAAGGCTTATGATACGGTTTCGGATATTCTGCACCACGGTAAGAAGCACATCGGTGCCCACATGGGGCTTAGCATCAAAGAGAATATCTTCATGGGCGCCGGCAAGCACCAGCTGCTGCAATATCCAGCCGATTCGGGGATTATTCACACCGGTATTGAGCTTTCCGTCAGAAAAAGTGCCTGCGCCGCCTTCCCCGAATTGCACATTGCTTTTGGGGTCCAGCTGCCCGGCCTGCCAAAAGGCATCCACCTTTTCCTTACGGCTACGGGCATCCTCTCCACGCTCCAGCACAATGGGTCTTAGGCCAGCCATTGCCAGCAAAAGGGCGGCAAACATACCTGCCGGGCCAAATCCCACAACAACCGGGCTTTTTTCCGGCTGGGCAGATGTCCTTGGTGGTTTATAATAGCTAACCGGCGCAAGCTGCGCCCGTTTACAGCCGGATTGCTTGAGGATTTTACTTTCATTGCCCTCCACTGCAACATCCACCGTATAAACAATTTTCACATCCGGCTTTTTCCGGGCGTCTACCGACCTTCGAACGATTTGAAGCTTACGCACTTTGGAATTGGAGATGCGTAACGCTTTTGCAGCTTCATAGGAAAGCTGAGCAATATTGTGTTCCGGTGGAAGGGCAATCTGATTAATTCTGATCATAACGCTTCCTTTCCGGCACTGCTGCCTGCAAGCCGTCCGGAGCTCCAAGCCCATTGCAGGTTATAGCCACCGCAATCACCGTCAATATCCAACACCTCACCGCAGGCATAAAGACCCTTTACCAAGCGGCTTTCCATGGTAGTATTATCAAATTGCTCCGTAAGTACACCGCCTGCAGTAACCTGAGCGCTATCCATACCCAGCGGTTCAGTAAGATTCACCTCAAAGGCTTTCACAGCATGGCATACAGCAGTCAGCTCTTCATCGGTGATTTCGGCGCAGTTGCCGTTTACCGGGACACCGGCTGCTTTTGCAAGAACACGGCCCAAGCGGTTATGAAGAATACCGGTAAGAAGTTCCTCTGCAGGAAGATTCCGTTCTCTTCTCACTGCAAGAGCATTTTTCAAGGCTTCTTCATTCCATTGGGGCAAGAAATCCAGGCGGCAAGCCCACTGGCCCGGCTCTGCGCACACATCCCGGGATACCTCAAAAATCACAGGGCCGGAAAGGCCGCGCTCAGTAAACTGAAGCTCCCCTTCGCTTTGGGCATAAGGCCCATCATTGTGCAAAATCTCCACACGGCAGTTTGCCCGCACGCCCTTTAATGAAGAAAGCATCGGCCAGCTGCTTTGCAGCTGCACCAGGTTAGGACGAAGACGGGTTGCTTTATGGCCCAGTTTGGAAAGAAGCTTATAGCCTGCCATAGAGCCGCCAAGCTTTGTGCCGGCAAGGCCACCGCAAGCAACAATCAGCTTTTGACAGGTAACTGCCTGCTGGCCGCAATGCACCTCAAAGGTGCCGTCAATATGGCGGATCTTATCCACCTCGGCTCCAAGCTGCACCGATATATTGGGTTTATTTAATGCAAGGCGCAGCACATCCACCACAGAATTTGCCTGGTCGGAATAGGGATATACTTTGCCGCTGTGTTCGGTAACCGTGCAAAGCCCAAGAGAGGAAAACCAGGAAAGCGTATCTGCAACACTATACCGGCTGAGTGCATATTCACAAAATGCAGCCTGCTGTCCGTGATAGTGAGTAGTGGCAGCATTTACATTAGAGAGGTTGCAGCGGCCATTTCCGGTAGCAAGAAGCTTCCTGCCTACCCTTGCCTGACGCTCAAATAAAATAACCTGATTGTTAGGATTTTCAGCCGCAGCCAAAGCCGCTGCCATACCAGATGCGCCGGCACCAATTATGCCAATAACCATGCCGCGCCTCCTTTCTGCTCTTTTTTCGTATTATATCCTACATTTTCCCCTGATACAAGCAAAAACTTTCTTGAAATGCCGAAATACTATGGTATAATAGCACCAGAAAATATGAAGGTGAAGCTATGAAACGGGAAAACATCGATAAAATTGCCCAAACCCCGGAAGATAAAGTGCTGCTTGCCCGGCTTTGGGACAAAATTAGCACAGCCATTTCAAGGGACATCCCGGCAGGTACCTGTTTTCTTTCCCCACGGGAGCAAACAATGGCCCAATATTTATTTGGGGATGTGCCCGGCCTTCAATTTTACGGTGGTTGCGAGGAAGCCACACGAAAAATGCTTGTGTATTTGCCGGAATATATCGAAGATGCCTCCATTGAGGATGTTGCACCGATGGTTTGCCTCCGAGCCAGGTTTTATGCAGGCGACACCCTGTCCCACCGGGATTTTTTAGGCGCGCTTATGGGCGCAGGGATAGCCAGGCATACCGTTGGCGATATCTATGTCGGCAACAAAAGCTGCGACTTTTTTGTTACGGTCGAAATTGCCCCCTACCTTTTACAGAATTTGGAAAGCGCAGGCAGATCAAAGCTGACATTGACCCAAATTTCCGTTGACGAGGTCTGCATTCCGGAACCTGAAATTATGGAAATTCGGGACACAGTGGCTTCCTGCCGTTTTGACAGTATTATATCCGCAGGCTTTCGCATCAGCAGAACATTGGCAGCAGAGCATATCACCGCCGGCAAAGCCGTGCTCAGCGGGCTTAGCTGTGAAAAGCAGGACAAGCCCGTTGAAGAAGGCAGCGTCATCAGTGTTCGCGGCTTAGGCAAAATAAAACTGGAGCATATCGGCCCGCCCACAAAAAAGGGCCGCATTCCGGTGGTCATCCACCGATATTTATGAGGTAACTTTATGGATATGAATGCAGTAATTGCACGAATCAACGCCCTTGCCAAAAAAGCAAAAGAGGAAGGCCTGACGGAAGACGAGCTTGCAGAACGGGATAAGCTTCGCAGAATTTACATCGATTCTGTAAAGCAAAGCCTTACCGGCCAGCTGGAAAACACCTATATCCTCTACCCGGACGGCACCAAAAAGAAAGTAGAGCGCAAGAGCTGATCCCCTAATCCACTTTTATAACGGCAAATATGCCACATTTCACCATATGTCAAGGGTTTTACCCTTGATTTTGCAGGCTTTCTATGGTATATTTACAAAAGTTAAATATAATTTCATTTTGAAGGAAGTATCAAAAATGAATACTAACGTTTTTGAAAAGCACGAATCTAATGTTCGTTCCTATTGCCGCAATTTCCCCACCGTTTTTGTAAAGGCCAAAGGTGCCATTATGACCGATGAGGAAGGCAAAGAATTTGTGGACTTTTTTGCCGGCGCAGGCGCACTGAACTTTGGTCACAATCCCGATCATATCACCCAGCGCCTTGTGGATTATCTTCAAGCTGACGGCATTATCCACACTATGGATATGTACACTGCGCCTAAGCGTGATTTCCTTGAATATTTCACTAAAAATATTCTGGAAGCACGGGGCTACAATTATAAGATCCAATTTGCCGGGCCTACCGGCACCAACGCCGTGGAAGCTGCCATTAAGCTGGCACGAATTGTCAAAAAGCGTCAAAACATCTTTGCTTTTATGGGCGCTTTCCACGGTATGACGCTTGGCGCCCTCTCCCTCACTACGGACCGCTGTTCCCGTGAAGGTGCCGGTCAGTCAATGCACAATGTAACCCACATTCCTGCCCCCTATATGTTCCCGGAGCTGGATACCATTGCATATATTGAACGGCTGATTACCGATGACCACTCCGGTGCCGAAAAGCCTGCCGCCATCATTTTGGAAACCGTTCAGGCTGACGGCGGCATCTATGCCTTTGATGCCCAATGGCTGCGCGACCTGCGTGCGCTTTGCACCAATCACGATATTCTGCTGATTGCCGATGATATTCAGGTTGGCTGCGGCCGTACCGGCAGCTTCTTCTCCTTTGAAAGAGCCGGCATTGAGCCCGATATCATCACCCTGTCCAAATCCATTGGCGGCTGCGGTATGCCCCTTGCTTTGGTGCTTATTAAGCCGGAGCTGGACATTTGGGAGCCCGGTCAGCATACCGGCACTTTCCGTGGCAACCAGCTTTCCCTGATTGCCGGCAAAGCCGGTCTTGAAATAATTGCAGAAACAGATTTGCTTGCCCAGGTGCAGCGCAAAGGTCAGCTTGTTGACAAATACCTTACTGAGGAAATCCTGCCATTGGACGGCCGCATCCGTCATCGCGGCATCGGCCTGATTTGGGGCGTGGATTTCAGCGCCTTCCCTGCTGACACCACCAAGCGTCTGGTTGGCACCTGCTTCCGCAATGGCCTGATCGCCGAGCGTGTTGGCCGCAACAACGAGGTACTTAAACTTATGCCTCCGCTGACCATCACTGACGAGCAGCTAATGAAGGGACTTGCATTACTGAAAAAGGCCATCTGTGAAATACTGTAAAACAAGCGGCAGCCGCGCCTGCGGCTGCCGTTTAACTGCTATAAGAGGAAAATATCATGAAAAAAATCAGATTTTATATTGCATTGTGGATAGCCAAGGCAGCGCGCCTTGCCATGACGCTTTTGGGAAGAAATGCCACCTATTTGCCCGGTAAAATCGCCCTGAAACTCAGCCCGGATTTTCTTGCACATCTTACGCCACCGGAAACGGTGATTGCTGTAACCGGCACCAACGGAAAGACCACTGTCAGTAACCTTCTGAACTCCATACTCACTGCAAATGGCTACAAGGTCACTAACAATTCCCTTGGCTCCAATGTGCAGGCAGGCGTTACCTCCGCCCTGCTGGCCGACGCTAATCTATTGGGCAAATCCAAAATGGACATTGCTGTGCTTGAGGTGGATGAACGCAGTTCCCTGCTGATTTATCCCTATATGAAGCCCGATTATCTCATCTGTAACAATCTGATGCGGGATTCCCTGAAGCGCAACGCTCACACAGAGTTCATTCAGTATATTATCAACCGCGCCTTACCTGAAACCACCAAGCTTGTGCTCAATGCTGACGATCTTGTTTGCTGCGGTTTGGGTAAATCAGGTCAGCAGACAACCTATTTTGGCTTAGATGTGGAAAAGCCCCAGGTCAGCGAAACGCCCTTTGTCCAAGACATCGTCTATTGTCCCAAGTGCGGCAACGAACTGAAGGCGGAATATATCCG
>JAZMZJ010000071.1:0-9656 GCA_045585915.1 Faecousia sp.
GCAACGGTTTTTCGCATTTCCCGACCCATTTTGGACACCGCCCACAAACGGGCAAGCCTTGCCAAAAAGCTTACCGAACCCCTGCCATCTGTTCACGATAACACCCACGATTGGTAAGCGCAAGAAGAAGAAAAAGAAATAAAAAAAGATATATATAAAGAATCAGCAAAAGAAAAAGAAGAAGGCTGTTTGACACAGGCTTTTTTTCGTGTTACCATAATAAAAACCACTTTTGGAGGCAGCTATGGATCAATATTCCCGTACCGGATTTTTGCTGGGAAAAGAGAATATGGGGAAACTTAAAAATGCCCATGTGGCAGTTTTCGGTTTGGGCGGTGTTGGCGGCTATGCTGTGGAGGCTTTGGCCCGCAGCGGCGTGGGGCAGCTTACCCTGGTAGACCACGATAGGGTGAGCCTGACCAACTTAAACCGGCAAATCCTGGCCACCCACGCTACCATTGGTATGCAAAAAGCTCTGGCCGCCAAAAAACGGGTGGAAAGCATTGACCCGGATATTCAGGTAAATGCAGTCTGCGGCTTTTTCGGCCCGGATACCAAGGATGATTTTGACTTTACCCGGTATGATTATGTGGTGGATGCCATCGACACGGTCACCGGCAAGCTGGCTCTGATAATGGCCTGCAAGGAAGCAAACACCCCCATAATCAGCTCCATGGGAGCCGGCAACAAGCTTGACCCCACGGCTTTTCGCGTTTCAGACATTTACGAAACATCCGTCGACCCCCTTGCCCGGATTATGCGCAAGGAATGCCGCAAACGGGGCATTGAAAGCCTGAAGGTGGTATGGTCCACCGAGGAGCCCATAGAATGCACCCTTCCCCCGGATGACCCGGCTTGGAACGAGCTTCCCCAGGGACGCAATGCCCTGCCCGGCTCCTGCGCCTGGGTGCCCTCAGTGGTGGGGCTTATCATAGCAGGAGAGGTTATAAAATGCCTAATTGATAATTGACAGTTGACAATTGACAATTGCTGTATCCCATAGCGATAAATTTCAATCGTCGGCTTTGCCGACACCATAATTGTCAATTTTCCATTATCCATTTTTAATTCCAAAAATCCAGTCCTATGGACTGGATTTTTGGCTTGTTATACCATTTTTTGTATGCTATAATGGAAGTAACTATTTATTGGAGGTGCAATATGGAATTTAGCGTTAACCATCCCATCCTGTTTCTCTTTGCCGGAATTTTGATCGCGGTGGTCCTTGCTCAATCTGTGTTCTTTTTGCTGAAGGCTCTTAAGCGCAGCAAGCAGCTGGGTATGGACCAAAAGAAAATCCGCAAAACCATTGGCACTGCTGCCATCTTCACCATAGCGCCGGCGGTTGCCATCGTCATCAGTGTGATAACCCTGAGCAAGAAACTGGGCCTTCCCCTGCCCTGGCTGCGGCTAAGTGTGGTAGGCTCCATGAGCTATGAAACCATCGCGGCAAACAACGCCCTGTCGGTTATGGGTCAGTCCCTGGGCTCTGATATTCCTCTCAACGCCCAGCAGTTTGTCAACGTGCTTTTGGTAATGACCATCAGCATTATGGTGGGCATCTGGCTGGTGCCTGTTATCGGCAAAAAGCTTCAGGGCGGTATGGCCTCCTTGGGCCGCAAGGACCCCAAGTGGGCAGACACCTTTAGCAATTCCCTGTTTATTGGTATGATTTCTGCCTTCTTAGGCTTTGTGTTCTGCGATATTTCCCGTCTGTGGACTGCAGAAAACGGCTTTGTTACCGTTATGCAGACCAACCCTGAAACAGGCATTAAAGAAGCAGTGCAGTACACCGCCACTTCAGGCCTTGTGCCTGTGCTGGTGATGCTGGTATCGGCGGTGGTGATGGTTATCTGCGGTCTGCTTATGAAAAAGCCCAAGCTCAAATGGCTCAGCGAATACGCCCTGCCCATCAGCCTGATTGCCGGTATGGCGGCTGCAATTCCCATTACAAGCTGGTTAGGATAAAGGAGGTGCCGCTATGAAACAAAGAAGCTATATGGATTCTGTACATATTTGGGGCCGGGTGTGGAACCTGACCGTAATGGTGCTGCTGTTTATGTTCCCGGTGGCTGTTGCCATGGTTTTTGGTGTGATGCCCGATTGGAACGCCCTGGCCCTGGGCCTGGTGGCCACCGCCCCTATGTACTGGATGGTTGGCGTGATTGAAACTGTGACCTTTGTCCCCATGCTGGGTGCCGGCGGCTCTTACCTGAGCTTTGTCACCGGCAATATCTCCAACCTGAAGCTGCCCTGCGCCCTGAATGCTATGGAGCAAAACGGGGTCAGCGCAGGCAGTGAGGAGGGCGAAGTGATTTCCACCATCGCCATTGCCACCTCCAGCATTGTCACCACTTTGATTATTGTCCTGGGTGTGGTGCTGATTGTTCCTCTGACACCCATCCTCAGCGCCCCGGTGCTGCAGCCTGCCTTTGAGCAGATTCTGCCTGCTCTGTTTGGCGGCCTGGGCGTGGCATTTGTTTCCAAAAACTGGAAAATTGCCGTTGCTCCCATCATTTTAATGCTGGGGCTGTTTGTGTTTGTGCCTGCCCTGAATTCCGGCACTGTGGGCATTATGGTGCCTGTGAGCGCAGTGTTTACCATTGTGGTTGCCCGGATTCTTTACAAAAAGGGAGTGCTGTAATGGAAGCTTTGTGGATTATTTTGGCCGCAATCGGCTTGCTGCTGCTGATTTTGGTAATCAGAGCCCTGCTCTTCACCCCCAAAAAGGCGCGCAGTGTGAATACCGAAGAAATCCCCTTTGACAAAGATAAGGCCGTAGAAGCCCTGCAAAGATTAGTGCAATGCAAAACCGTTTCCCATAGCGACCCTACGCAGGAAGATGACGGGGAATTTACAAAGCTCATTTCTCTGCTCCCCTCCCTGTATCCCCGGGTATTTGATATCTGCTCTATGCAGGAGCTGCCCAACCGGGCGCTGCTGCTGCGCTGGCCCGGCAAGAAAAGCGGTGACCCCACCGTTCTGATGGCCCACTACGATGTGGTGCCGGCAGACGAAAAAGCTTGGGAAAAGCCTCCCTTTGCCGGCATTATCGAAGATGGCTGCCTGTGGGGTCGGGGCACTCTGGATACCAAGGTAACCATGAATGGCGCCTTAAGCGCAGCTAACCACCTGATTGAACAGGGCTTTACCCCGGAAAATGACATTTACTTTGCTTTCTCCGGTGGTGAGGAGGTCAACGGCAAGGGCGCGGTGAACATCGTTGACTATTTTATCGCCCACCAAATCCAGCCTGCCTTGGTTGTGGACGAGGGTGGCGCTGTGGTGGAAAATGTATTCCCCGGTGTGAAAGAGCCCTGCGCCATGATTGGCATTGCAGAAAAGGGCATGATGAATGTGGAGTATGGGGTGCAATCTCAAGGCGGCCACGCCTCCTCCCCTCCCCCCAGAACCCCCCTGACGGTGCTCTTTGCGGCCTGCAGCCGGGTGGTGAAAAATCCCTTCAAAATGCACCTGACCAAGCCTGCGGCGGAAATGTTTGATACCTTAGGCCGCCGTTCCACCTTTGTTTATAAGCTGATTTTTGCAAACCTGTGGCTCTTCAGGCCCGTGCTGGATATGATTTGCAAGTCTTCCGGCGGCGAAATGAACGCCCTGGTGCGCACCACCACCGCCTTTACCCAAGCCCAGGGAAGCGATGCCCGAAATGTGATTCCCACCCGGGCCGGCGTGGTGAGCAATATGCGGCTGAATCCTGCCGACACGGTAGCTTCTGCCACCGCTTACCTGAAAAAGACGGTGAATGACCCGGATGTGGAAATCAAGGTGCTGGAAAGCTTTGAGCCCAGCCCCATTTCCGAAACCGATTGCGATGCCTGGTACAAGGTAGCCGATGCGGTGGCTTCCACCTGGCCCGGCTGCGTAGTCAGCCCCTACCTGATGGTGCAGTGCTCCGACAGCCGCCACTACGGCAGGCTCAGCAATCATGTTTACCGTTTCTCCGCCATGGACTTAACCGCCCAGGAGCGCCGGTCCATTCACGGCAATAACGAAAAGATCCGCCTGGAAACTGTGGGCAAAGCCGTGGAATTTTATATCCGCTTAATTGAAAAATGCTAAGTAAAAGCTCTCTGCCGGGTGGCAGAGAGCTTTTACTATTTAGCTAAGTTTTGAATCCAGTTGCCTTTTTTCAGCATCAGGCGGCCGATGAAGCATTTTACAAAATCCACCAGCTGGCAGCAAATGAATATGGCCAAAATGGGCCAGTGTGCCACACGGCTGAGCACCATAGCCAAAGGCACGGTAAAGCACCACAGGATGCCGCAGTCAAAAAGGAAGGTGGACCAGGTTTTGCCACCGGAGCGAATGGTAAAGTAAATGCAATAGATATATGCCATGACAGGCTTCATAACCGCCAGCACCAGCATCAGTTGGGCAGCCAAGCTGCGGATTTCGTCATCTACCTGATATAGCTGTGGGAACAAAGGCGCAGCAATGGCCATAAGGGCTCCAAAGCACACGCCAACCACCAGTCCTAAGCGGATAATCTTATTGTTGCTATCCTGAATCTCCTGCCGGGTATTGCCGGCGCCCATCATCTGCCCCATTAAAATACCCACGGTATGCCCCAAGGCGATTACGCCAATGGAAGCAATGTTATTCAGTGTTTCGCAGATATTCAGCGCAGGCACAACCGCCAAACCGCAGGTGGAGTAGCTTTGATTCAGCATTGCCATACCCGTAGACCACATAAATTCATTCACCATAAGGGGAAGGCCCTTGGTTATGATTTTACCAAGGAGGCTAAAGGGAATGTATGCTGACCGGTAAAGGCCCCGAAGAAAATAATATTGGGGTTTATGAAAAACGGGCCAAACCACCAAAATGCCCAGCTCCACAAACCGGGAAATCACCGTTGCCACCGCCGCGCCCTTTGCGCCCATGGCAGGCAGCCCCAAATGGCCGAAAATCAGAATAACATTCAGCACCAGATTACACAGCACCGCCACCACACTGCTTACCATAGGCAGCATGGTCCTGTCGCATTCCCGCATGGTGGTGGCATAGACATTGCTAAGCGCAAAGGGAACAAGACCCACCAGCATGATCTGCATATACTCGAAGCCATAATAAAGAGTCATTGCTGCATCTTCGGCGCTGCCTTCTCCCTGCAGATACAGGTTAATGAGGGCCGGACCGCAGAAATAAAACAGCAAAATTGCGCCGGCACTTAAAATCAGCGACATAAACAGCTTAAACCGGGTAGCATGCAAAATGCCCTGCTTATCTCCGGAGCCGTGGAACTGAGCACCAAAAATGCCTGCGCCTGCATTGGCGCCGAACACGCACAGATTAAATATGAAAATCAGCTGGTTTGCCACAGAAACACCGCTCATCTGCAGTGTACCCACCTGACCCACCATAATGTTATCCAGCAGCGCCACTAAGGTGGTAATGCCGTTTTGAATGAGAATGGGGATACCAAATCCCAAAACCCGGCGCAAAAACGCCCGGTCACCGAAAGTTCGCTGGAGCATAAGTATAACCTCTTTTTATAATATCCCGGCAATCATAGCATAATTTATGCCCCGGCGCAAGAGCCGGGGCGCAAATTACAGGGACTTTCCTGCTATATATACTTGCTTTTGGGTATAATCCGGGCTGCACACCACAAAGTCGGCATACAAGCCGGGTTGGATGCTGCCCACCTTATCCTGAGCGCCGATGGCGCAGGCAGGGTTATAGGTAGCGGCCAAAACCGCCGCTTCTTCCTTAATGCCAAAGGCAATTGCCCGGCGCATAGCTTCAAAAAGGTTGGTTGCAGAGCCGGCCAGGGTGCCGTCAGCTAAGCGGGCAACGCCCTCCTGCAGGCACACCTGCTGACCGCCCAGCATATATTCCCCGTCGGGCATACCGCAGCAGCGCAGAGCATCGGAAACCAAAACCATGCGCCCTTCCCCAAACAGGCGGAAGGCCAGCCGCACCGCAGCCGGGTGGACATGAATGCCATCGCAGATAAGCTCCGCGCGCACCTGCTCATTTTCTGCCGCAGCGGCAATCACACCGGGATTGCGGTGATGGATGCCGGGCATGGCGTTAAACAGGTGGGTCAGGTGGGTTGCACCGGCGGCAAAAGCTGCTGCGCCATGGTCGTAGCCTGCATCTGTGTGGGCTACAGACACGGTGCACAGCCGGCTTACCTTGCGGATAAATTCCACCGCCCCCGGCAGTTCCGGAGCAACATCGGCAATGCGCACCAAGCCACCGCAGCCATCATACAGCGCCTTAAAGCCTTCAAAATCGGGATTTTTCAGGTATGCGCCGTTTTGCGCTCCCTTTTTCTTTTCGGAAAAATAGGGGCCTTCCATCTGCACGCCCATAAGCCGGGCGCAGCCTTCAGGCCGATTGTCAGCAAGGGCCCTTCCTGCGGCAAAGGCCTTTTCCAGCACATCGTAGGGCAGGGTCATGGAAGCCGGGGCAAAGGAAGTGATGCCCTGCAAGGCAAGATATTTGCCCATTTTTACATTGCCGTCTAAATTGCCGTCAGAAAAATCGCTGCCCATTGCCCCGTGGATATGCACATCCACGAGGCCGGGAATCACCGTTTTCCCCTGCAAATCTATGGCATCGGCAGGCACATTTTGGGGCAAAACCTCCCCAAACAGGCCCCCATCCGTCACCTCAAAGGCACCACAGCGAAAATGGCCGTCGGGACAGAAAATTCTTGCGTTTTTATAAAACATAGCTTAATTCCTTTTGCTTGCAGCCAGGCTGGCAGCCGCTGCGCTTTGCCCTACCCGACGAGTGTTTTCATCGGGGAGCATCACATTCACCTTTTCATAAAGGGCAGGATATTCTGCCTGCAGCACCTTTTGGCAGGTAGCAAGAATCGCATCTCCACCCTTCCCGGACATCACTCTGCCCAGGAGCATCAAATGGCGCAAATCGTAAAACTGACTGTAAAGCACCACCGTATGGGCAAGGTAAATGCCAATATCTTCAAACACAGTCCTTGCTCTTTCATCGCCCTGCTCCATAAGGGCCTGCACCACCTTCAGCTTTTGGGCCGGGGTAAGGCTTTCGTCCAGTGTGATACCGGCTCTGGGGGCAAGCTTATTGACCGCATCCTGAGAAAAATACTTGCAGCCTACGCCAAAATCCCCGGACCATTCGTCCTCCATGGCAGCCTCATTCAAGTCAACAGGAGCAAAGGCCAGCTCGTTAATCCAGCCCAGCACATTTTTATCCTTATCCACATACCCCACAGCCTCGCTGGTGCCCATGGCAAGACCCATAATGCAGCCGGCATTCATACCCATGGCGCCGGCAAGGGCGCTCACATCGCCGTCATTTGCCACCACAATGGGCACATCACCAATTTGGGCAGCAGCCCGGTCATACACAGTTTTCACCTCGTCCCAGCGTTCTCTGGGTACGCAGTAAAAAATGCTGGAAATCATGGGGGCGTTGCCAATGAACACGCCTGCGGAGGACACGCCAATGGCATCCACCCGGGGCATTTTGGAAGCGGCAGTGCGGAAAGAATCCAGAATGCCCTCATACTGATAATTGGGGTCGGGATTCTTTTTCGGGTGCCAAACCACCTCTTCAGAATATACGCACACCCCATCAATCACCGCAGAAACCTTGCGGTCAGAGCCGCCTGCATCAAAGCCGATGCGGCAGCCATCCAAGTGGCCGCCAATGGGCTTGGGGCATTCCATAGCCTGTGGGCATTGGTCCAGGGGCAGGTCAACAATTTCCAAGGGGCGCTCATAGAGCTTTTGGAAAAAGTCATAGTCAAAGGCCCGTTCCCCATTGGGGGCATAGGCCGCCTGCAGTTTTTGGGCGATGGGGCTGCAGCCGCACACATACACCCGGAAACCGCCCACTGACCACAAAAGGAACTTGCAAAGGCGTTCTATATACCGGTAATCGGCATCCTGCATTTCTTTTGTGCCGTGGATAAAGGTATGCCGCACACTGATATAGCCCTCATTGCGCTCCACCGCAATGGCCACCGGCATTTTGGCATCCTGCAGGTAAGCCTGACACCATACCCCAAAGGGCACAAAGTCCGCATCCAAAGCAGGCTTATGGGCAATGTCAAAGGAGATACCCAAATGTTTCATTACAGTTCCCAGCCTCTCTTGGCAGCCTCCTCGGCTACAATTCCATTCATTTCCTCCCACTTTGCCTGCATATCCGCCACCAGCGCCATCTGGGTACGGGCGCGGACCAGGTTATGCTCAGGATAGGCAATGCGGAAATACAGGTCGCCATCAAGATAGTCGGTCATAAAGCGGACGCCGCATTCCAAAGTCATAATCAAAGCGCCCATAGGCAGCATTTTTACTTCGGCCGCAGTTAAGCTCCGGGCAGCATCCAAAAAGCCCTGGGTATACACCTGGAACAGGTGCAGGTCCAGCTTCATCTTGGAGGTGTCCTGCTCGTCCTCAGCGGCAGTGGCTGCGCCAAAGCGGATGGAATCACCAAAGTCGTAAAGGCTCAGGCCGGGCATAACCGTGTCCAGGTCAATGACGCAGCGGCCCTTACGGGTAGCCTTGTCAAACAAAACATTATTCAGCTTGGTATCATTATGGGTCACCCGCAGGGGAAGCTCCCTGTTATCCAGCATTCTTTGCAGAGTGCCGCCAAGCTCCTCACGCTCCAGCAGGAAATTCAGGTCCTCTCTCACCCCGGCGCAGCGGCCCACATTGTCTGCGGCGATAGAATTGCGCAGCTTGCGGTAGCGGTCAATGGTGTTGTGGAAATTGGGAATAATCTCGTGGAGGGTATCGGCAGGGAAATCGCTGAGCAGCTCCTGAAAACGGCCGAAAGCAACGGCGCTTTCATAAAAATCTGCCTCGGTTTCCGGCAAATCCAGGCTAAAGCCGCCCACATAGTCATACATCCGCCAAAATTCCCCCTCGGTGTCCTGGACGAAATATCTGCCGTCCCGGGCAGGCAAATAATGCAGGGTGGCCGTGGGGTCACCGGAACGCTCCCGGAGGAAATTGGTCACCTGAGCGATATTCTCCATAACCCAAATGGGATTTTTGAAAACATACTTATTGATTTTCTGCAGCACATATTCGCAGCCGCTGTTGGTGGTCACCTTGAAGGTGCTGTTGATATGGCCGTGTCCAAAGGGCTTGTGGGCTATGTAGCTGCCGCTTGTCTGAAATGCGCTGGCAATAACCTGAATATCCATATTTTTTCCTCCTAAAAGGCTGTTTTTGTATTGTTAGCATAGCATAGCCGCCACATATTTTCAATATTTGGCCTTGGCAAATCTTATTGACTATTATCCATTTTCAACTATTGTATTCCCTCCCCCAAAATTTATCTGTTTGCATTGACTTTTCAGCGCGAAAACTGTATAATACTTACGGAAATTTTAGGCAGACTATGCTGCCTTACAAGAAAGGAAAATTGCCATGATTTACAGTACTGAAGTACAGCACATGTGTCCCGTGGGCAAGGGTGCTTACCACGGCCCCGCTCCCATTCCCGAAGAGGGCAAGTGGGTGCAGGTCAAGCAGATCAGCGATGTAAGCGGTTTTACCCACGGCATCGGCTGGTGTGCTCCCCAGCAGGGCTGCTGCAAGCTGACCCTCAATGTTAAGGAGGGCATCATCGAGGAAGCTCTGGTTGAGACTCTGGGCTGCTCCGGCATGACCCACTCCGCCGCT
>JAZMZJ010000072.1:0-17125 GCA_045585915.1 Faecousia sp.
ACCCCCGCCTTTTTCACCATATCCCGCAGCACCAGCTCCGCCATAGGACTGCGGCAAATATTCCCGTGGCATACAAACAGTACTTTCTTCATAATGCGCCCTCGCTTTCGTTGGGGATATTATAGCACACGCATTTGCCGATTGCAACGCATAAAGGCTCCCCTGTGTAAGGGGAGCTGGCAAAAATCTTTGATTTTTGACTGAGGGGTTGTGCGGCAGCCAATTACAATCCCTCCGTCTTCGCCTCTGGGCGAATCCTCCTCCCTTTGCACAAGGGAGGCTTTTCCGTCGGCAAGCGTTACGCCTCTAAAGTAGATGACGAAAAATCGGCTTTTGAGCAGCGGAACAAATACCCGACAGCATAGGTATAAAAATTTCGCTACCTGTATCATAGTCGAATTTACGGCTATGGGCGGGCAGCGGTAATTTATGGGTAAATCTTGATCTCTGTGTAGTATGTGAGTATAATTCAGTTAGATAAACTTGAATAGGTCTAACTGAACCATTCTTGAGAAACACCAAATGCGGAAGGAGAAAACGATTATGTCAGATTACTTAAACGAATTCTACACATATCATTGTGATGAGGATAAGAGATTGGCTTTTAGACATAGTCGAACAGAGTTTATTACAACAGTCAAGTACATAGAAAAGTATCTTAAAGCAGACCATAGGATTTTAGAAATAGGTGCAGGTACAGGGGTATATAGTCATTACTTTGCTCAAAAAGGGTATGCTGTCGACTCTGTTGAACTGGTAGAGCATAATATTGATATATTCAAATCCAAGACACGACCCGATGAAAAAATTACAATCAAGCAAGGGAATGCTTTGGATTTATGTGAGTTCTGTGATTCAACTTATGATATAACATTGCTCTTGGGACCGATGTACCACCTTTATACTGCCGAGGAACAGTTAAAGGCTATGAGCGAGGCAATAAGGGTAACTAAAAAAGGTGGCATTATCTTTGCTGCTTATTGCGGTAATGATGCAACAATCATTCAATTTGCATTACTTAAGGGGAAGATAGTTGAAGAGCCATATACACATTTGATTGATGATTCCTTCAAATGTTCCTCGACCCCAGAAGAAATATTCCAAATGCACAGAAAAGAAGAGATAGACCTTTTAATGTCTAACTTCAATGTGGAAAGATTGCACTTTATTGGAACAGATATGATTGCTCATTACTTTAGAGATAAGATTAACGAAATGGCTGATGATGTCTATAGGAAGTATTTAGATTACCATATGTTTATCTGCGAAAGAGCAGATATGATTGGAGTAAGTAATCATTTCTTAGATGTTTTTAGAAAGCAATAACATTATCAAATTCCAATATGTCGAACAGATAAACACAGCCGCTGACCAAATGGTCAGCGGCTGTGCTGTTTCATGCCATGTTGGAGCAAAAAACTATTATCTCTTATTTATTATCTATTCTCTATTATCTAAATGCTCTGCCTCTGGAATTAGATAATTGATAATATTGAATAGAGAATAGATATTTCGTGTCCCAAACATTACGCCACATTATAGAAGCTGCAAAACGGCTTGATTTAGAAATGCGATTTGCTTATAATTGAATTAGGCAAACTTGAATTTGGCGGAGGAGGTTATCCGTGTGAAAAAATACTTTGTTGTTAGTTTAGTTAAAAACGGAATTCTGGGAGGAGGCATTGTTGCTGATTCTGAAGCAATTACTTACCATACGGGTAAGTTAACAATACCCCAAGAATACCGACATTTCGTAATGAAATACGAAGATATTTGTGGAGTGACAAAAGGGTGGCTTTTTATCTTGCCGACGGTCACGTTGAAAATGCGAAACGGAAATGAATACAAATTCGCTGTATTTTTCAACAGAAAACGTTTTATCAACACCCTCATAAGTATGGGAGTTGATGGATAAATTTACAGTTGTCGAACAGACGAAAACCGCAACCGAATTTTGCCTGCCTGATGCTTGCTTTTTGCGTAGGGCAGAATTATAATGCATCTATATTACTTGGACAGAGGGTTTTTATGGATTACACATTACTTATGGAGCTTGCCTCCCAAATTGGCTGCCATATTGCCCAGGGTGGCGCGGAAACCTACCGGGTGGAGGAAAGCGTGAACCGCATCCTCACTGCCTATGGAGCAGATTCCCGGGTGTATTCCGTTCCGGGCAGCCTGATTATCACCATTCATATCCCCAACCAGGCGCCAATGACGCAGCTTTGCCGGATAGAGCGAAAGGGAACGGATTTGGACGCAGTGGAGCAGTATTCCAATTTGGGACGGCGCATCTGCACCCAAAAGCCCGACCTTCAGACGGCGATGGCTTGGGTAAAGGAAACGGAAAACAAGCGCAAGCACTATAAATTCCCGGTGGTTTTGCTGGGTTATATGCTGGTCGCCTGGGGCTTTTGCATTTTCTTTGGCGGAAGCTGGGTCGATTCTCTGTGCGCTGCCGCTTGCGGATTGTTGCTGGGCATTGCGGAGCGTTTTATGAGCAAGCTGCAGACCAATATTTTCTTTAAGAATATTGCTGCTGCTTTTTTGCTGGCATTCTTTGCTTACGGAATGAGTGCGCTGGGGATCACGCCTAATGCGGATGCTGCGGTGATTGGTACGCTGATGCTTTTGGTGCCGGGTGTGCTGTTTACAAACGCAATGCGGGATATTATTTTTGGCGATACCAATTCCGGCGTCAGCCGTGTGGTGGAGGCGCTGCTCATCGCTGTGGCGGTGGCTTTGGGTACAGTGGCTGCGTGGAATTTGAGTATGTACCTGTGGGGCCTTCCCCAACAAGGAAGCGTCATTGCTCACAATGACTTCCTCACTTGTTTTGTCAGTTTTGTGGCCTGTGCCGGCTTTGTTATTGTTTTTAATGTACATGGCTACGGCAGTATCCTGTGCGCCCTGGGTGGCGCCCTTACCTGGGGCGCGTACTGCGCGCTGCTGGCACTGGGCTGCGAGAGCCTTTTATGTTGTTTTCTTGCCACCTGTGTGGCAGCCGCATTTTCTGAGATTATGGCAAGGGTCCGCAAATACCCCGCCATTTCCTATTTGGTCATTTCGGTGCTGCCCCTGATTCCCGGTGCGGGCATTTATTATGCTGCCCAGCAAATGATTCGGGGCGATATGGGATTGGGCGCAGATTATGGTTTTAATACCCTTGCCACCGCCGGCGTAATGGCGGCGGGTATTTTAGTGGTCAGCTCAGCTGTCCGCATGTGGACTGCCCATAAGAAAAACAAAGCCCTTCGGGAACAAGTGAAAATATAAAGTACAGCCGCTGACAATTAAAGTCAGCGGCTGTATTATGTTTGCCGTATAACAATTTGTTATATGGGGGTTGCTGCATAAGAATACCGCCGGCAACTTCAGCGTTGCCGGCGGTTATGCTTATTTCTTTTTGCGGAAGAACATCACACCGCCCAAAAGGCAAATGGGTGCGGCGGCAAGGGTATCCAATATAGAATGCTGCTTGATAAGCACCGTGGAGGCGGCTACACACAGGGCAAACACCCATAATAGCACCCGGCACAAAGGTCCCCGAAAGGGCTTCATAGTCCCAAGGCCCAGGGCAATGCCAACGCCCATAGTCACATGCAGGCTGGGCAGCACATTGGTGGGTGTGTCGATGGAATAGATAAAGGCCACCATCTGCGTAAAGATATCCTGTCCTTCCAGTGTTTCGGGGCGGAAGGCGATGGCAGTGGGGTAAATGAGGTAAATAACTGTAGCAGCGCCATAGCCCCAAATGGCATAGTACATATATTTTCGGAAAGCCGCTCTGTCCCTGAAAAACCCGTAAAGGGGCGTGCCGAAGAGGCCAATATACCAAAGGTAATAGGGTATGGCGGCAGGAGTCCACAGGGGGATGAGGTCATCTATGGGGTGATGGATTATATGGTAGTTTTCTGCCGGTATCAGCAACCGAGGCAGAAAAAACAGGCCAAACTGGCAAAACCACAGGGCAATGAGCAGTAGGTCTATGTAGGTTCTGCGGTCAAGGCGTTTCATTGCAGCCCTCCTATAAGCTGGTGTAGCCCGTAAAGCAGCATCAAATGGACGGGGTAGAAAATATAGAAAAAGTATTTAAGTCCGCCTTTTCCTTTGCGGCCGCTGTAGCACAGCAAAAGGGGAATGCTAAGAAGGCTATAAAACTGAATGGGCGATGCGTCGCGGCACAGCAGCACAAGGCCAACCGAAAAGCTTACAAGGTGCATCCACTTGCAGTCAAGCTTCTTAAGCCACCCGGGAGCAGAGGGCGGCATATGGAAAAGGCTGGCAAACACCGGCAGCATACAGCCCCAAAAGCCGTAGTCCACATACACAAAGCTGCAGAAAAGACGGACAAGCGCCACCGTCAGCAGAAACAGGCCGCCCCAAAGCAGCTTGTGGGGCATATCTGCGGTAAACAGGGCTTTCTTAAATTCCTGCAGGCAGAAAACTGTGACGGCCCCAAGGGCAAAGGCGGCTAAAATACAAAGGTTGGTGCCACCGGTACCTATGTAAAAGCCCACTTGACATATGGTAAGGCAGATAACAAGCCCTAATAGATACCTGCCACGGCTGCGGGTATACCGGCAGCCCTCTGCCACCATAAAGGCAAAAATGGGCATAGCCAGCCGGCCTATGAGCCGAAAGGTCATATCATAGGGGAAGAAAATCATGCCCACGTGGTCGATGAGCATAAAAGCTGCCGCCAGCAGCTTCAGGGCGTTGCCGCTTAAAAAACCGGTTGTTTTTGTTACTGGCATAGGCTTACTTAAGAATCACCTTGCCAAAGAAGGCAGGCTGATGAAAATCGGGCGTGGCTGTTTCAATGTTGTTCCAGGCAAGATAGTGGGGTATGGGGGTATCGTTGCCGCATTTATAGAAATTAGCCTCAATGGTTTTACCCACGGTGAGGGCAAGCTCCGGGTAGAAAAGCTGCAGGAAATTTACCGGGAAGCAATATTCCACGCCCCAGCCGTCTTCTGTGAAGAAGGGCTGCACCTGCAGCAGCTTTTGCAGGTCATTTCGCACCAGACGAATATGACGGTACCGGTCGTAGCGAAGGCATAGGTTGATTGCGCCGTTGGGGTTGATTTCTGCATTTATGTATCGGCCATCGGCCTCTGCGCTGAAGAAAAATTCCAGGCAGCTATCGTTGCAGATGGGGTCTAATTGGCCGGTGAAGCGGCGGAGGATGTCCTTTTCCCGGGTCTGCATACGCACATGCAGGCCGTTTTCGTTCCAGCACAGCTGAAACCAGGCACGGATGTGGTCAACTGGCGCCCAGGGGGCGCAGGCCAGTTCTTCTTTTGCGACTTGCTCCCAGCAGATGTTATCCTGGGGCATATAAACGGCTTCATAGGTTTTCATGGGACTGCCTCCTTATTTTTGTACATTATAGCATAGGATAGGAGCAATTGCCAGCTTTTTTGTATATTTTCGGCTGCATAGGCAAACAATACCTGCGACACCAATTACAGGAGGAATAATATGAAAGCCAAAAAGATAATTTCTATGGCCGCGGCCTTGTGCGCCTTACTGCTGCTTGCCACAGGGGCATATGCTGCCCAGGTGGACGGTGGCGAGGTCTATTGCTTTACTTCCCAGGATTTTTCCGAAAACGAGCAGCTTCGGGGCATATGCATCACCGGCCTGCCCGACCCAACAGTTGGCACAATGATGCTGGGAAACCGGGTGCTTCAGGAGGGGGATATCTTAACCTCTGAGCAGATTGCCCAAATGACATTTCTTTCCTTACGCACCACCCTGGACGCAGAAGCCTCTGTAGAATATCTGCCCATTTATGAAAACCGGGTGGACCGGGAAACCGCCATGGTGCTTCAGGTGCGGGCCAAGGAGGACAAAGCCCCGGTGGCAGAGGACTTTGCCATTGAAACCTACAAAAACCTGCCCAATGAGGGAAAACTCAAGGTGGCTGACCCGGAGGGTCAGGCCATGACCTACACGTTGCTGCGCAGCCCCAAGCGGGGTGAGGTAACCATCCACGAGGATGGCACTTTTGTGTATACACCTAAAAAGAATAAGGTGGGTGTGGATTCTTTCACCTACACCGCAACTGACCCAGCAGGCAATGTGTCCCGGGAGGCTACGGTCACCGTGCAGATTCTAAAGCCCACCGACGCCCGGCAATACACCGATACCATGGGCAGCGGTTGCCGGTTTGAGGCAGAATGGATGCGCAATACAGGCCTTTTTGTGGGAGAGAGCATTGGCGGCCAGGATTGCTTCCGCCCGGATAAGGAGGTAAGCCGTGGCGAATTTATCACTATGGTGGTTAAAACGCTGGATATTCCTCTGGAGGAGGGCAGCTTTGCTTCTTTGGGAGAGGATGTGCCCCAGTGGCTGCGGCCCTATTTGGCGGCGGCTTTGCGCTCCGGGCTTATCTCCCAGTGGCCTCAGGAGACAGAGGACACCTTTGATGCCGATGCGCCCATTACCGGCTCGGAGGCTGCTGTGATGCTGCAAAGCGCCTTGCAGCTGCCTGTAGACACCGAAGTATTGCAGACCTTTTCTCAGGACGATGCCCCCGATTGGGCGGTGGAGGCTCTGGCGGTGATGGCAGAAAACGGTGTGAGCATCCCGGGCAGCGAAAACCTGACGCGTGCCAATGTGGCAAAGCTTCTGTATAAAGTTAGCCGCCTGGCTGCTACTGCGCCCGGATTAAAGGTATTTTGGTAACAGGGTAAATTTGATAATGACAGGGGCCAAAGTGCTTTTTGCACTTTGGCCCTTGGGACATCGTTTCTTGACAGGTGGACAAAATGATGGCATAATATTAAACGGTGAAATCTGGCGTAAAGAAAGGAGAACACATATGCTAACACCTGAACAAATCATGGAACTTATTAGAAGCTTGATTTGGCTGCTGGCCGGCGTAGGCATCTTTATTGTGGGCATGAACTTTATGAGTGCAGCCCTGGAAAAAAGTGCAGGCGAAGGCATGAAGCGGCTGCTTGGGCGCATCAGCAATAATCGCATTTCAGGTGTTGGCATTGGCGCAGGTGTCACCGCTATTATCCAAAGTTCTTCTGCTACCTCTGTTATGGCCATTGGCCTTGTAAATGCAGGGGTTATGACGCTGATGCAGGCGACTCCCATTATTATGGGCGCTAATATCGGCACCACTATTACCGGCGTGCTGGTAGCGCTGAAAAATGATTATTTCAACATGGCTATGTATCTGCTTGCCTTTGCAGGCGTGATGATGGGCTTTGTGAAAAAAGAAAAGGTCAAGCTGGCGGGCAGTCTTTGCTGCGGCCTGGGTCTGATCTTCGTGGGACTGGAAATTATGAGCAGCGATCAGGCCTTCGGCAATGATTTGGTAGAGGGCCTGTTCACGGAGATTTTCCGGCATATCAATTTCCCCCTGCTATTGATTGCTGTGGGTGCGGTCTTTACCGCTTTGCTTCAAAGCTCCTCTGCTGCTACCGGTGTTGTCATTACTATGGTGGGCGCGAAGGTGCTGCCCTTGGAGCTTGCGCTGTTTATTGTTTTGGGTGCTAACATTGGTACTTGTGTGACTGCGCTGCTGGCATCTTTGGGCGCAAGCGCCAATTCCAAGCGGGTTGCTTTGATACATTTTACCTTCAATGTGATTGGCACAGCCCTGTTTACCGCAATCATTTGGCTGCTTCGTGAGCCGGTGGTCAATCTTTTGATTGCGCTGTTCCCGGCAGAGGACCCCATGTCCCTGCAGATGCGTGTTTCTTTCTTCCATGTTATTTTTAATGTAACCACCACCTTGGTGCTGCTGCCCTTTGTTAAGCAGTTGGTGCGGTTCTCTGAAATGGTGATTCGGGATAAGACAGCAGAAAAGAAAACCCGTACCCTGCATTTTGTGGATGAACATTTGCTGGCTATGCCTGCTGCAGCTATGGTGCAGGTGAAAAAAGAACTGGACTATATGATTTCCCTCGCTCAGGAGAATACCAGGCTGTCTATGCTGGCATTGCAAACCGGCAGCTGCGAACACAAAGAACAGATTCTGGAAAATGAAGAGATTATTAACTTTACCAACCATGGCCTGACCGATTTTCTGATTAAGCTGGCATCTGCTCAAATCAGCGATCACGATGAAGCCGCCGTTGGCTCCTATTTCCATGTGCTCAATGACCTGGAGCGTATCGGTGACCACGCGGTGAACTTCCACGAGATTTGCGTGGAAATGGGCGCCAAGAAGATTGTCTTCTCTCCCAAAGCCCTGGAAGGCATCGGTGCTATGGGAGATAGCGTGATGCAGATGTTTGGCATCGCAAGACAAACCTTTGAAAGCCTGACTACGGACCGCCTGCCTGAGCTGGATGCCTTGGAAGAGGGCGTGGACGGTATGAAGAAGAACCTGATCGCCAGCCACTTTGCCCGTCTTGCTGACGGTGACTGCAGTTTGGAAGTGAGCCCCTATTATTCTTCGGTTATCGTAGGCCTGGAGCGTGTGGCTGACCACCTTGTGAACGTTGGCTACAGTATCGTTAACCCCACCGGTTCTCAAAGCACAAATATCTAACAAAAGCCCCAAACCATCATTTGAAACGGTTTGGGGTTTCCGTTATTCTTAAAAGAAGCCCCCAAATCGCCAAAGGATTTTGACGGTTTGGGGCTTCCATTATTCCTGATTGCGCTTCTTCATTAGCTGGCGCATACGCAGGGCATGGTCCAGCTCCCGCTTGCGGATACGCAGGCTCTTGGGGGTGCATTCCAAAAGCTCGTCATCTGCCAAAAATTCCAGACATTGCTCCAGGGAGAACACTCTGGGGCTTACCAGCCGCAGGGCCTCGTCAGAGCCGGAGGCGCGCATATTGGTAAGCTGTTTCTTCTTGCACACATTTACAGTCATATCTTCGTTGCGGCTGCAAATGCCAACCACCATACCGGCATACACAGGCGTGCCTGCGCCAATGAACAGGGAGCCCCGTTCCTGGGCGTTATACAGGCCATAGGTGCAGGCCTCGCCGGTTTCAAAGGCAATCAGGGAGCCAGTGAGGCGGCGCTCGATTTCACCCTTCATAGGCGCATAGGTTTCCAACACAGAGGACATAATGCCTTCGCCACGGGTGTCCGTAAGGAACTCATTGCGGTAACCAAACAGGCCTCTGGAGGGGACTAAGAACTCCAGGCGGTAGCGGCTGCCCATAGGGGTCATGGACAAAAGGTCACCCTTGCGGCGGCCCATTTTTTCAATTACAGAGCCCATGCTCTCCTCCGGCACATCCGCGACCATTCGCTCAATGGGCTCGCAGAGCTTGCCGTCAATTTCTTTCGTAAGGACTCTCGGGGTGGAAACGGAGAATTCGTAGCCTTCCCGGCGCATGGTTTCCATGAGAATGGAAAGGTGCATCTCACCCCGGCCTGCCACATTGAAGGCATCGGTGCCCTGCTCGGTAACATGGAGGGAAACATCCTTCAAAAGCTCTTTTTCCAGGCGGTCACGGAGGTTACGGGAGGTGACGAACTTGCCTTCCCTGCCTGCAAAGGGGGAATCGTTTACTGCAAAGGTCATTTCGATGGTGGGGTCGGAAATCTTCACAAAGGGCAGGGGCTCCAGGGTATCAGGGGCGCAAAGGGTGCGGCCGATGGTGATATCCGCCATGCCGGAAAGAGCCACAATCTGACCGGCAGAAGCTTCCTGGATGGGCTTTTTGCCCAGGCCGTCATATTCGTAAAGGGCAACTACTTTGCCTTTTTGCTTGATATCGGGGTTGTGGAAGTCGCACACAGTCACTTCCTGATTGACCTTAATGGTGCCTCGCTCCACACGGCCCACAGCAATGCGGCCCACATATTCGTTATAGTCGATGGAGGATACCAACAGCTGCAAAGGTGCGTCAGCATCGCCTTGAGGAGCATCGATATAGCGGATGATGGTTTCAAACAGAGGCTCCAGGTTTTCCCCTGCCTGGTCAGGACTGTAGGAAGCAGTGCCCTGACGGCCGGAGCAGAATACGGTGGGGGAGTTGAACTGCTCGTCGGTGGCATTTAAGTCCAGCAGCAGCTCAAGAACTTCGTCCATTACCTCGTGGATGCGGGCATCGGGCTTGTCGATTTTATTCACCGCCACAATCACCTTGTGACCCAGCTCCAAAGCCTTGCCCAGCACAAACCGGGTCTGGGGCATAGGGCCTTCGGCAGCATCTACCAACAGTATAACGCCGTTAACCATCTTCAGGATGCGCTCCACCTCACCGCCAAAGTCGGCGTGGCCGGGGGTGTCAACGATGTTAATTTTATAGTCCTTGTACTGCACCGCAGTGTTCTTTGCCAAAATGGTAATGCCTCGTTCCCGTTCCAGGTCACCGGAGTCCATAACCCGGTCTTGGGTCACCTGGTTTTCCCGGTAGATGCCGCCCTGCTTGAGCATTTCGTCTACCAGGGTGGTCTTGCCGTGGTCTACGTGGGCAATGATAGCAATGTTGCGGATTTTTTCCTGTGCAATCATTGGTGTTCTCCTTTTTGAAATAAGTATAAAGCCTTTTTCCGACATTAAAATATAGCATACCCAAAGACCAATTGCAACATACTCAGACAATTTTTCGGCCTTTATGCAATTAAGAAAAGGGTTAATGAAATAAAAATCGCATTTGGCGGAAAATTTGAGAAAGAATATCTTGACCAAGCGGATGGTAAGACTGTATAATAGTCAATTAAGAAAGAACTAAGGAGGAAAAACGAATGGCTTTTTATTATCAGGAACCCAGCCATACCTTTAGTGAATATCTGCTGATCCCCGGCTATACCTCTGAGGACTGCATTCCCGACCGGGTGTCCCTACGCACACCCCTTACCAAGTTCCGCAAGGGCGTAGAAGAGCCTGCCATCAGCTTGAACATTCCCATGACCTCTGCCATCATGCAGTCGGTGTCCAACGATACCCTGGCTATCGCATTGGCCAAGGAAGGCGGCCTGAGCTTTATTTTTGGCTCTCAGTCCATTGAATCCCAGGCAGCGATGGTTGCTAAGGTTAAGGGTCATAAGGCAGGCTTTGTGGTGTCTGCTTCCAATTTGACACCGGATGCAACGCTGGCGGATGTGCTTGCGCTGAAGCAGCAGAACGGTTTTTCCACTGTGGCTATCACCGATGACGGCACAGCCACCGGCAAGCTGCTGGGCATTGTCACCGGTCGGGATTACCGCGTGTCCCGTATGGATGTGAGCGAAAAGGTTGCCACCTTTATGACTCCCCGGGAAAAGCTCATCACCGCCCCTGCAACAACCACGCTGAAGGAAGCCAATGATATCATTTGGGACCATAAGCTCAACTCCCTGCCCATTGTGGACGAGAATGACCACCTGATGTATTTCGTATTCCGTAAGGACTATGCTTCCCACAAGGCCAATCCTCAGGAGCTGCTGGACAGCAAAAAACGCTACCTGGTGGGCGCCGGCATCAACACCCGGGATTATGCCCAGCGCATCCCTGCCCTTTTGGAGGCAGGCGCAGATGTTCTGTGCATCGATTCCTCTGAGGGCTATACCTGCTGGCAGGAAAAGACCATTGCCTGGGTCCGTGAAAACTATGGCGACACTGTGAAGATTGGCGCCGGCAACGTGGTTGACCGGGATGGCTTTATGTTCCTGGCTAAGGCCGGTGCAGATTTTGTTAAGGTCGGTATCGGCGGCGGCTCCATCTGTATCACCCGTGAGACCAAGGGCATTGGCAGAGGCCAGGCAACTGCCTTGATTGAGGTAGCTGCAGCTCGGGACGAATATTTTGCTGAGACCGGTATTTATGTGCCTATCTGCTCCGACGGCGGCATTGTGCACGACTATCACATGACCTTGGCGCTTGCTATGGGCGCAGACTTCCTGATGTTGGGTCGCTACTTTGCCCGTTTTGACGAGTCTCCCACCCCCAAGGTGATGGTCAACGGCGCATATATGAAGGAATACTGGGGTGAAGGCTCCAACCGCGCCCGGAACTGGCAACGCTATGACCTGGGCGGCGCCAGCAAGCTGACCTTCGAAGAGGGCGTTGATTCCTATGTTACCTACGCAGGCAGCCTGCACGATAATGTGGAAGCCAGTCTTTATAAGGTTAAGTCCACTATGTGCAACTGTGGTGAAATCAATATCCCCGATTTCCAAAAGAATGCCAAGCTGACCCTGGTGTCCTCCGTTTCTATTGTGGAAGGCGGCTACCACGATGTCACCCTGCGTTCCACCAACCCTGTAAAGTAATGAATTCGGTGGGAGCTGCGGGGCAGCTCCCACTTCAGAGCGCCAAAAAAGTCGCCAATCGTCAAAACAAGGTGTTTATACAGAACACGAAAAAAGCTCCCTTATGTAAAGAGAACTGGCATAAATCCATTTGATTTTTAGCTGAAGGATTGAAAAGAGCTTGCTAAGCAAGTGTTTTGACTTGCTGCGCAACTTGCCCTCTACCGTATCCACATACGCCGACGAGTGCAAGTTACTTGTCTTGACGACTTTATTGACCTCTGCCAGTCTGTCAAAAAACAAGTTTTTGACAGACTGAGGTGAGAACTGCAGGGCAGTTCCCACCAAAGCGTTTATTGATGTGAAGGAAAGGAATCATATTATGAAAAAGCTTATCAGCTTACTTATGGCGGCCGTGCTTTTGCTGGCCTTTGCCGGCTGCGGCGCTGAGCCTGAAACGGATAACGGACCCAGTGTGGAAGGCACCTGGCTGTGCAGCGAAGAGGAGGGCGGTTATGGCTATGCCTTCGATGCTTTGCAAACCAACGATGATGGCGGCAAGTCCGGTCAGGCATATATGCGCCCGGCACCGGTCATTGATTACGGTATTTTCTATTCTTATAGCTTTGTGAGCGAAACTGAGATTGAAATTGTAAGTTATGCGCCCACCGGTGACGGCACTGCCGCAGAGCCGACGTCCTATGATACTCTGCGTCTGGAGGAACAGAACGGTCAGCGAGTGCTGGTCAGTACAGTAACCGAAATGAAATATTATTTCCAGGAAGATGCTGAATAAACAAAAAATGGGCTGCGGCAGATGTGCTGCAGCCCATTTTGCTTGACAACCCTGCGATCCAATGCTATACTGTTGAAAAAGTAGTTGAATAATCATTCAACGCGTTATGTAAACCTCAGAACAGGAGAGGGAAGCCTGTGCCCGGGGAGCCGGGGAGCTGCGCGCGGGGGGTTGCCTTGAAAATTGTTGCGGTTGACCGGTTGGCCAACCGCTTATGCTTACAAAAAGTAGTTGAATAATTATTCAACTCGTTATGTAAACCAAATGATTTAAGCAGATGTTTTTATGTTCTTGAGAAAGGGGACGATTTTTTGAAAAACGAATTCGTGTGTGATTGCCATCCGGTTGACCCGGCTAAAACGGAAAAGGTGATTCTTTCCCTGCCGGAGGGGGATGCGCTTCAGCGTTTGAGCGCGTTTTATCAGGTGCTTGCCAACCCCAATCGGTGCAAGCTGGTGTTTGCGCTGCTGGAGGAGGAGCTTTGCGTTTGCGACCTTGCCAATGTGCTTTCCATGACAAAGTCCGCGGTGTCCCATCAGCTTGCCATGCTGCGCAAGAACGGCGTGGTAAAATGCCGTAAGTACGGTTACCGGGCATATTATTCCCTGGATGACAAGCATGTGGAAGATATGTTCCGTTTAGGCCTGGCTCATATGGCCCACAGGAGGGATTTATGAGATCAGATAAAAAGATTCTTGCGGCCTTTCTGCTGAATTTACTGTTTTCTGTTTTTGAATTTATCGGCGGCATTTTTACCGGCAGCGTGGCCATCGCCTCCGATGCTTTGCACGACCTGGGAGATGCCATCGGCATTGGCGCAGCCTGGTTTTTGGAGCGTAAGAGCAAGCAAAAGCCTGATGGCTGCTATACCTATGGCTATGGCAGATATTCTGTTCTTGGCGGCTTGCTGACAAACCTGATTTTGCTCACAGGCTCGGTGGCGGTGATATGGGGCGCAGTTGACCGGCTCATTCACCCCAGCCCCATCCACAGCGACGGAATGATTGTTTTCGCTGTGATTGGCGCGGTGGTGAATTTGGCGGCAGCCTGGTTTACCAGGGAAGGGGATTCTCTTAACCAAAAGGCGGTAAACCTGCATATGCTGGAGGATGTGCTGGGCTGGCTGGTGGTGCTGGTGGGCGCGGTGGTAATCCGCTTTACCGGTTTTGTTATGATTGACCCCATTTTGTCTATTGCCGTAGCTGTGTTCATTTTTGTTAATGCCCTTGGGGGCTGCAGGCAGATTTTGAGTCTGCTGCTGGAAAAGACCCCTGACGGCATTTGCCTGGAGGATCTTACCCACCACCTGCTGCACATTGACGGGGTGGAGGAGGTGCACCATATTCACCTGTGGAGCATGGATGGGCACAACCATTTTGCTACCTTGCACGCCGTTACCGCCGGCGACGGCCACAGGGTGAAGGATGCCATCCGTGAAGAGCTTAGAGAACACGGTATTACCCATGCCACTATAGAACTGGAAATGCCCGGTGAGCATTGTCACGAAAAGGTGTGCTGCCCCGGTGAGCAGCCATCCGGACATCACCATCATCACCATCATCACCATCATCACTGAGCGAAATGCCCGCAGGGCAATGATAACGGAAAACCTGCGCAATGGTTTTCTTTACATTACAATTTTGGTAAGGTATAGGAAAGGGCAGAAAGCATGAAGAAATTTCACTTGTTCGCGGCCATATTCTGGGTTATATCCGCAATATGGTGGGCATATAGATTGCTGACAAATTTGCAGATACTTGAGGAACAGGCTCTGTGGATGACAGTTTTTGACATTATCGTCCCGATCGGGTATGCTGGTTGTGGAATTGGGCATTGTTTTCTTTTTGCTAAACGTAGAAAAAAGAAAACACAATCAGACGAAAAATCTGCATAATATTAAGGGCGTGCCGCAGCACGCCCTTTTTAGCGGTTTTGTGTGCTGTGAGCACACAGCGAATTTTTTACTTCGCAAAAGTGGTGTTGCAGCCAATGCGGCTGCAGTGCTTTTTTGTTCGCCCAAAACTCGCGCAGCGAAAACCACTTGGCATAAGCCAAAAATGACTGCAGAGCAAAACCACTAACCGCAAGGCGAATAAAACTGGAACAGACTGATTGATGATATCAATCAGGCTGTTCTTTTGGCCGTTTATATCTTCCCTGGGGCTCCCATTCCGGCAGTGGCAGGCGCTGCATGGCACCGAAAATCCGTTCCTTCAAGTCCGGGTACTGTTGAGAAAGCTGGAAAATAAGCTGCTTGATTTCCTCCCGCTTGGTGTTTTTGTCTACCGGGCAGCGGTTTTCAATCACCGGCAGGCCTTGCCGGGTGACAAAGTTATCTACAGTTTTTTCGTGAAGATAGAGCATAGGCCGAATCTGTATGATGCCGGTGCGGTCCAAATCCGTTACCGGCTGGAAGCAGCTGATGCGGCCTTCAAACAAAAGGCTCATTAAAAAGGTCTCTACCGCATCGTCATAGTGATGCCCCAGCGCCAGCTTGGAAAGCCCCAAATCCAAAAGGGCTTGATTTAAGGCACCCCGGCGCATTTTGGAGCACATGGAGCAGGGGTTCTTTTCCTTGCGGTGCTGGAATATGATGGGGCCTATTTCTGTTTGAATCCGGTGGAAGGGTATATCCAGCCGCTGGCAAAGGTCTGCAATGGGGGTGTAGTCCATACCCAGCCCCATATCAATGGTGACGGCCTCCAGGGAAAAAGCGGCCGGGTGGAACTTGCGAAGCTCGGCAAGCAGCACCAAAAGCGCAACGGAATCTTTGCCGCCGGATACGCCCACGCCGATTCTATCCCCGGCAGATATCATTTTATAGTCGTCCACGCAACGGCGAACCAGGCCAAGAAGTTTCTGCATTGACGGAAAACCCTCCTAAAAAATGAAAATAGAAAGCGAGAAAACAAGAGCATACAAGCGAAAACAGGAGAAAACAAGAGATAGTCACGGATTTGAGAAAAAATATCCAAAATGCGGTTGACATTTGATTTTGGGTGTGATATATTCTCTAAGCACTTGCGGATATTTTACCGCAGGCATATGGATTTGTCAAAATATTTAACATAAAAATATGGAGGAACCTACCATGTCCACTACACTGGCAAAGAACGAGACCGTCGCTCGCAAGTGGCTGGTTGTTGACGCTGCCGGTAAGCCCCTGGGCCGTACCGCTGTTACCGTCGCTAACCTGCTCCGCGGCAAGCATAAGGTTGATTTCACCCCCAACGTTGATTGCGGCGACTATGTTATCGTCATCAACACCGACAAGGCTATCCTGACCGGCAACAAGCTGGACCAGAAGTCCTACTACCGCGTATCCGGCTGGATCGGCGGTCTGAAGGAAACCAAGGCTCGCTTCATGATGGAAAAGCGCTCTGACTATGCCATGGAACTGGCTGTCAAGGGTATGCTGCCCAAGAACACCATCGGCCGCAATGCTCTGACCCGTCTGCACCTGTACAAGGGCGCCGAGCATCCCCATGCCGCTCAGCAGCCTGCTGCATGGACCCTGGACTAATTGGAGGTAACTGACTATGTACGAGAGCAAGAAGAAGTATTACTACGGCACCGGTCGCCGTAAGTCCAGTGTTGCCCGTGTTCGCGTTTATGAGAACGGCACCGGCTCCATCATCATCAACGGCCGTGAGATCGACGATTACTTTGGTTTGGACACCCTGAAGCTGGTTGTCAACCAGCCCCTGGTTGCTGCTGATGTTGTTGGCAAGGTTGACATTGTTGTCACCGTTGCCGGCGGTGGTGTTTCCGGCCAGGCCGGCGCTATCCGTCATGGCATTTCCCGTGCTCTGCTGGGCCTGAACCCCGAGTACCGTGCCACTCTGAAGGCCGCTGGTTTCCTGACCCGTGACCCCAGAATGAAGGAGAGAAAGAAGTACGGCTTGAAGGCTGCACGTCGTGCACCTCAGTTCTCCAAGCGCTGATTCTCTATATTGCCTTTTCTGTCCCGGAAGCCACAACGGCTTTCGGGACTTTTTTCGAACTGATGTGCGGTCCTCGCGGCATAGCCGCTGCGGTTGACGCTAAAAACATGCCACCGGCATGTTTTCTTCACGCGTCAACAGTTCTCCAAGCGCTGATTCGCATTCTTGGATCTTTTGTCCCGGAAGCCATTACGGCTTTCGGGATTTTCTATTGTGATCG
>JAZMZJ010000073.1:0-6246 GCA_045585915.1 Faecousia sp.
TATGTGCGGAGGGCGGCCAAAGGGCCGCCTTTTTCATTGCGCCCTTGATAAAAGCGCGATTGTGCATTAAAATAATAAAAGCGTTTTTCAGAAGCGCAGCGCCGAAACATAATATGGAGACGTATCGAAGTGGTCATAACGAGGCTGACTCGAAATCAGTTTGGGGGAAACTCCACGTGGGTTCGAATCCCACCGTCTCCGCCAAATACAAAAGGGACGCCAAAGGGTGTCTCTTTTGCTTTTATTGGCTTTAAAATGTGATATAATACATTCATCAGCATATCGCCATGCAGCATAATAGCATCAATGAAACTGTATCAACTCTGCATTATCAAAAGGAGAAACCCTGCATGAAAAAAATTGGCTTTATCGGATTGGGCATAATGGGAAAACCCATGGCAAAGAACCTGCTGAATGCGGGAGTAAAGGTTATGGTCACCGACCTGAACAAAGATGTGGTAGCGGAAGTTGTTGCCGCCGGTGCAGAGGAAGGAACATATGCCGAGATAGGCGAGCAATGCAGCGTAATCATAACTATGGTGCCAAGCGGAGACATAGTAAAATCCGTTTTGTTTGGCGAGGGCGGGGTGGCCTCCAGAATAAAAGAGGGCTCGTTAGTATGCGACATGAGCTCCGTTACCCCTGTTGAATCTCAGGAATGCAGCAGAAGGCTGAAGGAGCTTGGAGTTGGCTTTGTGGACGCGCCGGTATCCGGCGGCGAACCGGGAGCGATAAACGGTACCCTTGCCATAATGTGCGGCGGCGAACAGCAGGACTTTGACGCCATGAAGCCCTACTTTGACATAATGGGCAGCTCTGCATTGCTGATAGGGCCCAGCGGAAGCGGCTCCTCCACCAAGCTGGTAAACCAGATGATAGTAAACAATACCATTGCCGTGGTGTCGGAAGCATTTGTGTTTGCGGCAAAATCCGGCGCGGATCCCGAAAAGGTATATCAGGCAATACGGGGCGGCTTGGCGGGCAGCGCAGTGCTGGATGCCAAGATACCCATGATAATAGAAAGAAACTTTAAGCCGGGCGGTTCTATCCGCATCAACCATAAGGATATCAAAAATGTTGTTGAAACGGCTCATTCCATAGATGTGCCCATACCCTATACCGCTCAGCTATATGAGATACTTCAGTCTATGAAGATACATGGTCACATGAACGACGACCACGGCGGCATAGTGCAGTATTTTGAGAAGCTTGCCGATGTTGAAGTAAAAAAGAACTGACGGAACAGCTTGGTTATAAAAATTCAGACGGGAGAAGATGCGGGATGCTGACTGCAAATATATTGGAAAGCTATGCTCCTATAAATGAGACTCAGGCGGATTTATTGCTGAACAGGGAGATTTCTGCCAACAGCAGGAAAATAGTGGTGCTGGACGATGATCCCACAGGTGTACAGACGGTGCACGATATCTCGGTATACACCAACTGGGAGATGGACACCATGCGTGAGGCCTTTGCCGAGGAAAACAGCCTGTTTTATATCCTCACAAATTCCCGCGGGCTGACCGCCGAGCAAACGGAAAAAATACACAGGCAGATAGCTGACGTGGTGGACAGGGCAGCAAAGGAGAGCGGCAAAGATTACTTTTTCATAAGCCGCAGCGATTCCACCCTTCGCGGCCACTACCCCCTTGAAACCGAAATTTTAAGAGAACGGTATGAACATAATACCGGGAAAGTAATCAATGGAGAGATACTTTGCCCCTTTTTCAAGGAGGGCGGACGCTTTACCATTGATGACGTTCACTATGTAAAATACGGCGATAAACTGATTCCCGCAAATGAAACCGAGTTTGCAAAGGATAAAACATTCGGTTACAGCGCAAAAACCATGCCGGAATACATACAGGAAAAAACCGGCGGCAAATACCAGGCCGACTCGGTGACCTGTATTTCGCTTACGGACCTGCGCGCCATGAATTATGAAAAAATTGAGCAGCAGCTCATGGCGGTGAATGATTTTAATAAAATCATAGTGAATGCCGTTGATTACGCGGACGTAAAAGTATTCTGCACGGCCTTGTACAGGGCTATGGCAAAGGGCAGGGTATTCATGCTGCGCACCGCCGCAGCCATAGTAAAGGTGCTGGGCGGCATCGGGGACAAGCCGCTGCTGAGCCGCCGGGATATGGTGGTAAATGAAACGGAGAACGGCGGAGTTATCGTGGTGGGGTCACATACCGATAAAACCACCAAACAGCTGGAGACGCTCAAAACATTGGATAATATCCAATTCATAGAAATGGATGCCACCCTTGTAAAGGATGACGCCGCCTTTGCCAGGGAGGTGCAGAGGTGCCTTGATATGGAAGAAGAGTGCATACGTCAGGGCAAGACCGTGTGCTGCTATACAACAAGGTCACTTATTACAGCGGATACCGGCAACAAGGAGGACGATCTTCGCCTTTCGGTAAAAATTTCCGAAGCGGTACAGTCTCTGGTGGGCCGCCTGACGGTTACTCCTGCATTCGTTATCGCAAAGGGCGGGATAACCTCAAGCGATGTAGGCACAAAGGCGCTGGCCGTGCGCCGCGCAAATGTTCTGGGGCAAATCAGACCGGGTATTCCCGTATGGCAGACAGGCGCGGAAAGCAAATTCCCCAATACGCCGTATGTAATATTCCCCGGCAATGTTGGCGAGGCAGAGACCCTCAGAGAGGCAGTGGAAATACTGACCGGGCAGCGGTAACGGGTATATGGAAGTAACCCTTTAATTTGGCAGGCGGTAGGTATACGCTGTGTAATTATAAAACCCAAGTTATACTTTTTTGCCGCAAATGCAGTGCATTTGCGGCATTACTTATTTGGCGAGGATTTCTAAATCAAAATTATTTTGTATTGTCAATTAATTATGACATACTGTATATTAATACAGATTATTCATTGCAGATGCATTCGAATTGGGAATCAGCTGAATTTACTCAATATTTACTATTATAACCAAATAAGAGATAGGGGAATGGAAGGAATATGGAAAAAACTGTTTCAGATAAATTTAATGATTTTTGCGAGCTTATAAAAGAGCAGCAAATGTATCTGTTGTTTTTATGACGCGGAGGAATAATATGTATTTAATTCGTAATCGCAATGGAGGCAAGGTTTGCAGAGAACACGCCTGAAGGAAAGAAGCCTTCCCAATTACACTAAGGGGGAAGAAATATTCAACATGGTATCTCACGCCGTGGGCGCGGCCTTTGGCGTTTTTGCGCTGGTTACCTGTGTGATAACTGCAGTAAAACACCGGAATGCATGGAGCATGGTCAGCGGAGTGATATACGGTGTAGCTTTACTGATGCTTTATACTGTTTCCAGCGTGTATCATGGGCTGCCCAGAAATACCGGCAAAAAGGTGATGCAGGTAATAGATCACTGCGTTATATATCTGCTGATATGCGGCACATATACGCCAATAGTTTTGTGTGCGCTGCGGACGTACTCTCCTGTCTTGGGCTGGGGATTGTTTGGCGCAGTGTGGGGTGTTGCGGCGCTGGGGACGGTCTTTACTGCCATTGACCTGAAAAAATATGCGGTGTTGTCTATGATCTGCTATATAGGAATAGGATGGTGCGTAGTGTTTGCCATCAAGCCGCTGCTTAAGGTTTTGCCATGGGAGGCGTTCATGTGGCTGCTGGCGGGAGGAATAGCCTATACCGTAGGAGCCGTGCTGTACGGCCTTGGCAGCAGACATAGATATATGCACTCTGTGTTTCATCTTTTTGTGCTGGCGGGAAGCGTCATGCACTACGTTGCCATAATCAGACATGTGCTGTAGTGTGAGGAACACCCGAAAGGGTGTTTTTTATTTGAAGCAGTTTAATATGTAATTGACAAGCGTAAGAAATGGTGTTAGTGTAATACAATAAATTAATATTTGCAGTTGAAGTTCTTAGGGAAGTGGCTACGCCAGCCGAAGGAGTAAAACTCTCAGGTGCCCCATCAGGGGTAAGGACTAAGGACGGATGCAGCTCTGGAGAAGTTCAGAAATGAGTACCGAAGGTGCAAGGCGGTAAATCCGCTGAATCTCTCAGGTAAAAGGACAGAGATAAAAAGCAAAGGAGCATATTCTCTTTTGCTGACGTATATCGTGCTTTTTTCTTCGGAGCGGCTGCAGAACAGTTACTCCGATTTTTTTATTGAAAGGAGATCAAGTCATGTTGGCATCACTTGAAAACGCACTGTACCCAATCGTTGTGAACATCAATACCTACCTGTCCAATTACATACTGGTTTTTCTGTTGGTGGGCGTTGGCCTGTGGTATTCCATTAAAACCCGCTTTGTGCAGATACGCTGCTTTGGCGAGGGAATGAAGAAAGTATTTGGCAACATTTCTCTGCGGGGCGGTAAGCAGGAAAGCGGCATGAGCTCTTTTCAGGCCCTGACTACCGCCATTGCAGCTCAGGTGGGAACAGGAAATATAGTGGGCGCTTCCGGCGCCATACTGGCCGGCGGTCCCGGCGCTATATTCTGGATGTGGGTAATTGCTTTCTTCGGCATGGCTACCATATACGCAGAAGCTACACTGGCCCAGAAGACCCGCATTGTAGAGGCGGACGGCAGCGTGTACGGCGGTCCTGTGTATTATATAAGGGCGGCCTTTAAGGGTAAGTTTGGTAAGTTCCTATCCGGATTCTTTGCCGTGGCTATCATTTTGGCGCTGGGCTTTATGGGCTGCATGGTACAGTCAAATTCCATCGGTTCTACCATTGAGACTGCCTTTGGTATTCCCTCCTGGGTTGCCGGCGTCGTGCTGGTGATCATATGCGCGGTTATTTTCCTGGGCGGTGTGCAGCGTCTTGCTTCCGTATGCGAAAAGCTGGTTCCTGTTATGGCGGCGCTGTTCCTTGCGGGGGGCGTAGTGATACTTATTGCCCGCGCTCAGTATCTGCCCGAAACATTCGGGATGATATTCTCTTACGCATTTAAGCCCCAGGCTATCATAGGCGGCGCCTTTGGTATGGCCATCAAGGAGGCTGTTTCACAGGGCGCAAAGCGAGGCCTCTTCTCAAACGAAGCGGGTATGGGTTCTACTCCCCATGCCCATGCCCAGGCTAATGTAGCTTGTCCCCATGATCAGGGCGTTGTTGCTATGATAGGCGTGTTTCTTGATACCTTTGTGGTGCTGACACTTAATGCGCTGGTAATTATTTCTACCCTGTATACTGCCGATGGCCCTCTGCATGAATGCGGTGCGGCTGCAGCAAGCGAGGTTATCAATAAAACAAACCTTGCGCAGACTGCTTTTGGCACTGTATTTGGCGAGAGCCTGGGCGCCGCTTTTGTGGCAGTTGCGCTGTTCTTCTTTGCCTTCTCTACCATCTTGAGCTGGAACATGTTTGGCAAAGTTAATGTTGCATATCTGTTTGGCAAGAAGGCTATTCCTGTTTATACCGTAGCCGCATTGATATTCGTATTTGTTGGTACAATGGTTTCAAACAATCTGGTTTGGGAGCTTACGGATGCGTTCAATTACTTGATGGTTCTTCCCAACGCCCTTGCGCTGTTTGCGTTGACAGGAATAGTGGTAAAAATTTCAAAAAAAGAATAATAGCAGTATAATGCTGTAAATAAAGAGAGAGAAGCCTCAGCTTCTCTCTTTTGCCGTGATGACTTTTTCCTGCCATATCAGGGAAATTCACATTTGAGATATAGTCTGTTATAATAAAAGCGAACTTAATGTGAGCTGATTCCCTGTGAAAAATGGGAGAAAGAGGTGCATAATGCCGCTGCATATCGTAAGGAATGACATAACCAAAATGAAGGTGGACGCCATAGTCAACGCCGCAAACAATACTCTGCTGGGCGGCGGTGGCGTGGATGGCTGCATACACAGGGCCGCAGGGCCTGAGCTGCTGGAGGAATGCAGCAAGCTTGGCGGCTGTCCTACGGGCGGCGCAAAGATCACCGGGGCGGCAAAGCTGCCCTGCAAATACGTTATCCATGCGGTGGGGCCATGCTGGATGGGGGGCAGCTATGGCGAAAGGGAGGCTCTTGTTTCCTGCTATAAAACTTCCCTTGAGCTTGCCCTTGAAAGGGGCTGCGAAACTGTGGCATTCCCGCTGATTTCCTCAGGAATATTCGGTTATCCCAAGGATCAGGCGCTGAGGATAGCAATAGAGACCATCAGCGCATTCCTTATGCACAACGATATGACGGTGTATATTGTCATATTCGATAAGGCAGCCTATAAGATAAGCAGCAAGGTGTTTGCGGATATAGAGGAATACATC
>JAZMZJ010000074.1:0-9822 GCA_045585915.1 Faecousia sp.
TTGCAGGCTAGGCAGAGAGGACTCGAACCCAAGTAGCCTCTCAGCAGCCCTATTTGCTGCTTTTTGCCTTATCTTCCTTGCCTTGCGCCAGCAAGGCGGCGTCATCTGCGCCAAAAATCTATCAAATACTACTTGCTAAGAGGTGCTTGGCAGTTTTCAGCCGCCCGCATTTTCCAAGGCGAAGAAAATCACGCAGACAATACCTTGTGTATTATCAAGGGATTTTCTGATGTATTGGGGAATGCTGGCGCCTGAAAACCTGCTTGGGTTAAAGTCCTCTCTGCCTATGGCTATCAATAATCTCCAGGGAACGGTTGGCAATTGCCAGGTTCTTTTCCGCCTTTTTGCGGATGCGCTGCTCCAGTGGCGCAATGATGCTGAAATTCACATTCATGGGCTGAAAATGCTCAATGCGCCCATCGCTGACATACAGACCCAAAGCGCCGATGGCAGTTTCCTTGGGAAACTCCGGCACTTCCCTGCCCTGCACCTTGGCAGCCATAGCCACCGCAGCCAAAAAACCGGAAGCGGCGCTTTCCACATAGCCCTCCACGCCGGTCATCTGTCCGGCAAAGGCAACCAAGGGATTTCTGCGGTCGGCATAATATTTATCCAGCAATTTCGGTGACTGCAGGAAGGTATTGCGGTGCATCACGCCATAGCGGACAAACTCCGCATTTTTAAGGGCCGGAATCATGGAAAATACCCGTTTTTGCTCCTGGAATTTCAGGTGGGTTTGGAAGCCCACCAGGTTAAACACGCTTTTAGCCGCATTATCCTGCCGCAGCTGCACCACCGCATAGGGCTCTTTGCCGGTTTTGGGGTCAATTAGCCCCACAGGCTTCAGGGGTCCAAAGCGCAGGGTATCGAAGCCCCGACGGGCCATCACCTCAACGGGCATACAGCCTTCAAAAACATTCTTATCTTCAAAGCCGTGAACCTCTGCCTCCTCGGCGTTGATAAGTTCCTGCAGGAAGGCGGTGTATTCTTCTTTGTTCATGGCGCAGTTGATGTAGTCCGGTGTGCCCCGGTCATAGCGGCTTTGCCACCAGGCGCAGTCCATATCAATGGAATCGTATGTGACCAAGGGGGCGGCAGCATCAAAAAAGTGGAGATACCCTTCCCCAAAATAGCTGCCGATGGCCTCCGACAGGGCATCGGAGGTCAAGGGGCCCGTAGCCACAATCACCGGGCCTTCCGGTACATGGGTAATTTCTTCATCCACCACCGTAATATTGGGGTGATTTTTAATTTCCTCTGTCACCAGTCGGGAAAAGCCCTCCCGGTCCACAGCCAGGCAGCCGCCTGCCTCCACCCGGGTACGGTCGGCGCAGCGGATGATAAGGCTATCTAACCGCCGCAGCTCCTCTTTAAGAAGGCCAACAGCATTTTCCAGCTTATCGCCACGTAGAGAATTGGAGCAAACCAGCTCTGCAAAGGTGTCTGCGTGGTGGGCCGGGCTTTTCTTATGGGGCTTCATTTCATAAAGCGTCACCTTTATGCCCCGTTGGGCCAGCTGCCAGGCAGCCTCGCTGCCGGCAAGGCCGGCACCGATTACTTTTACTGTGTCCATTTAAGCCTCCTTTTTCCGGGAGGTCTTTTTCGCAGGCTTCTTATCTTCGGACTTCTCGCCCTTTTTATAATAGCCCCGCTTATCCTCCGGCAGGAAGTTTTCGCAGCTTTCGTTAATGCAGAAGGGCTTATTGCGGCCCTTACCGGCCTTTTTGAACATGGTCTGTCCGCACTTGGGGCAATCCTCAGCAGTGGGCACGTCCCAGCTCATAAAGCCGCATTTTGCGCCGCCCTCACAGCCATAGTAGGCAAAGCCACGCTTACTCTTGCGCTTAAGAAGGGTGCTGCCGCACTTGGGGCAGCGGCCGGGCATTTTTTCCACAATTGGCTTGGTGTTCTTGCACTCCGGGAAGCCCGGGCAAGCCAGGAACTTGCCAAAGCGGCCTGTCTTGACCACCATGGTCCTGCCGCACATTTCGCAAATTTCGGTGCTTTCTTCATCAGGCACCTTCAGCCGGGTACCGGCAAGGGCCTCCTCTGCCTGAAGCATTGCCTGATGGAAATCCTTATAGAAATCTCCCAGCAGCGCCTTCCAGTGCCGCTGGCCGGCTTCCACCCGGTCAAGCTCATTTTCCATACCGGCGGTAAATTCCACATCGATAATATCCGTAAATTTATCCATCATCAAGCCGGTAACCACCTCGCCCAAGGGGGTGGGCATCAGGTGCTTTTCTACCTTGTTCACATATTCCCGGTCCTGAATGGTAGACACAATGCCGGCATAGGTGGAGGGACGGCCAACGCCCTTTTCTTCCATTGCCTTCACAAGGGAGGCTTCGGTATACCGGGCAGGAGGCTGGGTGAAATGCTGCTCCTTGGCAAGGGCAGCGCAGGCAGCGGTATCTCCCTCGGCAATGGGCGGCAGGGTTGCTCCCACTGCCTGGGTTTCCTCGTCATGGCTTTCTTCATACAAAGCCAAAAAGCCTGCAAACTTCACACTTTGGTGGGTAGCACGGAACACATGGCCGGCGCACACCGCATCAATAGACACCGTATCATACACCGCGTTTGCCATCTGGCTTGCCATAAAGCGGCTCCAAATCAGCTTGTAAAGCCGGTACTGCTCCCGGGTAAGGGAGCTCTGGATGGCATCCGGCTCCAGCGCTGCGTTGGTGGGACGGATGGCCTCGTGGGCATCCTGAGCGCCAGACTTGGTCTTGAATACATGGTGCTTGCCATAATAATAGGCCTTGCCATAGCGGCTACAGATAAACTTTGCCGCATCGTCCATAGCCTCGTCACTCAGGCGCAGAGAATCGGTACGCATATAGGTAATAAGACCCAAGGTGCCCATGCCTGCCACATCCACGCCTTCATAAAGCTGCTGGGCGATGGCCATGGTGCGCTTGGGGGTCATATTCAGCTTGCGGGATGCCTCCTGCTGCAAGGTGGAGGTGGTAAAGGGAGGGGCGGCAGAACGCTTTTTGTCCGCCCGTTTTACGCTTTGCACGGTAAAGCTCTGGCCCTGAACATCGGCAATCACCCGGTCGGTCATTTCTTCGCTGGTAAGCTCCACCTTTTTGGCGCCGCCAAAGTACCGGGCGGTGAATTTGCCGCCGGCAGAAAGCTCCAATTTGGCATCCAAGGTCCAATATTCCTTCGGCTGGAAGGCCCGGATTTCATTCTCCCGGTCCACCACCAAACGGGTGGCAACGGACTGCACACGACCGGCAGAAAGGCCACGGCGAACCTTCTTCCACAGCAGCGGAGAAAGCTGGTAGCCCACAATGCGGTCCAAAACCCGGCGAGCCTGCTGAGCATCCACCAAATTCAGGTCGATATCTCGGGGACTTTCAATGGCCTGACACACCACCTTTTGGGTGATTTCGTTAAAGGTCACCCGACGGGCCTTACCGTCCGGCAGCTCCAAAAGCTCCTTTAAGTGCCAGGAGATGGCTTCGCCCTCCCGGTCAGGGTCAGTTGCAAGGTAGACAAGGTCTGCCTTCTTGGCAGCCTTCTTAAGCTCGGCAATCAAATCCGTTTTGGTATCCAGAGGAATATACTCCGGCACAAAGCCGCCCTCAATATCCACACCCATGGTGATTTTGGGCAGGTCCCGCAGGTGGCCCATACTGGCCTTTACGGTATAGTCCGGCCCTAAGTATTTGCCAATGGTCTTGGCCTTTGAGGGGGACTCCACAATCACAAGATAATTCGCAGCCATATTTCCTCCGTCAGCGTTTTGTAATGAATTTGCCGGGATGATTGATAATCCGCTTGGCAATGGTAAGCTTTGTTAAAGACACCAGCACCCGGGCAGCGCCAATACCGCTTCGCGTAATCAGTACATCCACCGGTATGGGGTCATCGCTAAGCAGGTCGTAGACAAGCTTGTCATCCCCTGTAAGCGGCCGCAGGTTTTCTTTGCCACTATACTCACCGTTTTTCCGTTTGTCAATGGGTTTTTTGTCGGCCTTTGCCGGCACGAACTCCGGTTTTGCCACATTTTCTATGACAGCATTGCGCACCCGGTCCGGAAATTGATCCTTATAAAGCCCCACCACATCATAGCCCTTCATGGCAACACCTGCCCCATTTTGCAGCAAGGCATTGCTGCCGGCACAGGCTGTATTATCCACATTGCCCGGCACCACAAACACATCCCTGCCCTGCTGTGCGGCATATTTTGCAGTAATCAGCGCGCCGCTTTTTGCCGGGGCTTCCACCACCACAAGGGCATTGCTGATACCGCTGATAATCCGGTTACGACGGGAAAGATTGCTGGGGTAAGCCGGTGTACCCGGGGCATATTCAGAAAGCAGGCAGCCATTTTGCACCAGAGCTTCAAACAAAGGCCGATTGGTTGGGGGATACACAACATCCACACCGCAGCCCAGCACGCCCACCGCAGGGTAACCCTGGCGCAAAGCCCCATCCATAGCCATGGCATCCACACCCAAAGCGCCGCCGGAAACAACTAAGCCGCCGCAGGCACCTACCTGCGCACCCATTTGATAGGCGCATTGCATACCGTAGGCGCTTGCTCTGCGGGTGCCTACAATGCCAACGGCCGGAAAGGTTTCCCACCGGGGAAGCAGACCCTTAAAATACAAAACTATGGGAGGGTCGTCAATTTGCCGCAGCAGCTGGGGATAGAGCTTACTGGTAACGGGCAGAATGCCGATGCCCTTTTCCTTACATTGGGCAGCAATTTCATAGGCTTTATCAGCTTTCGGGTTTTGAAGGGCTTCCCACTCCTTGCCTGTGGGGTCATCCAGGGCAAAAACGGCTTGCTGGCCGGCATCATAAATGGCCTTGGGATTTTCAAATTTTTTCAAAAGCGCCATTTTTCGCTTATGGCTGATGCCACGCAGCTCGGCAAACCAAACCCAGTACTGCCCCATTTTTTCACCCCTTATCGTTTCATTTCCCACAAGGTGATGGCTGCCGCCACCGCCGCATTGAGAGATTCGCAATTTTCGTTCATCGGTATAATCAGCTTGTGCTGAGCAAGCTGCAGTATCTCAGGGCGAACGCCCTGCCCCTCGCTGCCAATCACCACCGCCATTTGGCTTAAGCTTGCCCGGCGGATATCCTGAGCATCCGGACTCAGGGCAGTGACGGCTATGGGGATATTCTTTTCCCGGCAGGCAGCTTTTACCTGCTCCCAGGTGGCAGTCACAGGCTTTGTACGGAACACCGCGCCCATAGATGCACGCACCACCTTATGGCTATAAGGGTCAGCGCAGCCCTCCAAGAGCACCACCGGCAGCTGCATGGCATCGGCTGTGCGCAAAATCGTGCCCAGATTGCCCGGGTCCTGAATGCCATCCAAAAGCAGCATACCCGGCTGCACCTGCACCGCCGCAGAATCCGGCAAGGCGCAGATAAACACAGCGCCCTGAGGGCTTTCCATGGGAGAAATGTAGGCCATAATGTCCTGGGGCACAGTCACAACCCGCACCGTTTCCGGCACGCTCGGCTGCACATCGGCTGTGCAAATCACCGTTTGAAGCCCGGGCCACCAGCGCACGGCCTCAGCAAGCAGCTTGGTGCCGTCAGAAACAAACAGCCCCGCGTTTTCCCGTTCCCTACGGGAAGACAGCAGCCGCCTGAAAAGCTGAATCAGGGGGTTTTTCCGGGAAGTAATATGTTCTGTCATAGCTTTTGCACCTTATTCAGCGCACCCGTATCGCCCAGCACCACCAGGACATCCCCGACTGCTATGGCATAGTCTGCTCCGGGGGCTATGTTAATCTGCCCTTCCCGTTTAATGGCCAGGATGTTCACACCCAGCTTTGCCCGCACATTCAGTTCCTTCAGGGTTTTACCCTGCCAGGCATGGGGCGCCGGTACATCAATAATGCCATAATCGTCAGAAAGCTCAATATAATCCAGCACATTGAGGGAAGATAAGCTTCGTGCCAGCCGGAAGGCCTGCTCCTGCTCCGGAATCACAATTTGGTCAGCGCCCAGCTTTTTAAGCACCTGTCTGTGGGTCTCATCGTGGGCTTTGCATACGACCCGGGCAACACCCAGTTCTTTTAAGTTCATGGTGGCAAGAACAGAGTCTGCCAGGCTGCCGCCAATGGCAACAATGGCGCAGTCAAAATCCTGAGCGCCCAAAGCCCGCAAAACCTCCTTATCCCGGACATCACCCACCACTGCGTGGGTCACATCCCCAGATACCTGCTGCACCAGCTCTTCACTGCGGTCAATCACCAGCACTTCGCAGCCCAACTGACACAGCCGCCGGGCAACCTCGCTGCCAAAACGGCCTAAGCCGACAACCATATAAGTTTTCATAGCTTTTCTCCCCTTTTATCCGATAAAAAGATTGGTGTGAGCATATTGGAAGCGGTCAGAAGCCCTGTTTCCTACCAAAAAGCCCAGACTCAGGGTCAGCACACCAACCCTGCCAAAATACATAAACAACACAAGCAGCAGCCTGCCCGGCACACTGACAAGGCTTGTAACATTGGCGGTTACACCAACGGTTGCCAGGGCGGACACAGATTCATAAAGGCTGTCCGCAAAGCCAATGGGTGAGGTGGCGCAAATGAAGATGCCGCCAAAGAGGGCAAGGCCCACCATAATGCCAAAAATCGTCATGGCGTCCAGCACCTTCTCAGGAAGGATGCGCTTACGGAACACGGTAACGGAGCTTTTGCCCCGAAGCCGGCTCACAAGGAACAAAATCAGCACAATAAAGGTCACCGTTTTCATGCCGCCTGCGGTAGAGCCGGAGGCGCCGCCAATGAGCATAAGCACCATACCGGCACCCTTGCCTGCATCGGTCAGCGCGCCCTGGTCTATACCGGCAAAGCCAGCGGTGCGCAGGGTGACGGACTGGAAAAAGGAGTTCAGCACCTTGTCCCCGGGTTCCATAGACCCCAAAGTGCCGGGGTTATCCCACTCCAAAATCATAAACACCACTGCGCCGGCAACCGTCAGGCAAAGGCCGGTAAGAAGCACCAGCCGGGTGTAGACACTGAACCTATTCCACCTGCGGACGCGAATCAGCTCCTCCCAAACGAAAAAGCCAAGGCCGCCCAAAGTAATCAGCACCATGAGGGTGATGCACACCACCGGGTCCCGGTTAAAGGGCACAAGGCTCATACCGGGGGCAATTTCCCCAAAAATATCAAAGCCTGCGTTGCAAAAGGCGGAAACTGCGTGGAACACACCCCATTTGGCGGCAGTCTGCCAGCCATATGCAGGCAAGAACCGGAAAAACAGCACCAGCGCCCCCACTGCCTGGATGGAAAGGCTGCCGAAAAGCACCAGCTTTTGCAGCCGCCACACGCTTTGCATATCCTCCACACTTAAGGATTGGGCAATCACAAGGCGCTGCTTAAGCCCCACCTTGCCCCGAAGCACCAAAATCACCAAAGCCGCGGCGCTCATAAAGCCAAGGCCGCCAATTTCTATCAGGCACAGAATCACCGCCTGACCGAAGCCACTCCACAGCGTGTAGGTATCCCCGGGAACAAGGCCGGTGACACAGGTAGCGGAGGTGGCAGTGAACAGCGCATCGAAAAAGCCACGGCTTTGACCGCTGCGGGATGCTGCCGGCAGGCACAAAAGAAGGGTGCCCAGGGCGATAATCAGCGCAAAGCTGACCGCAACAAGCTTTGCCGGACTAAAGGCTCTCGACAAGCTTTTTTTATGAATTTTCTTCCAACCCACAGCGCACCTCCTTCTGCAAATACTTTGCCATTATACATTAAATAAATATATTATACCCATTTTCCCCAATTTTGCAAGAGGCAACATAAAAAGGAGAAGCAAAGCTTCTCCTTTTTTGTAATTGATAATGGAAAATTGAAAATTGACAATTAAGGAGTTGGCACAGCCAACTTAATTAAATTCATCGCAAAAGGTACAGGAATTGTCAATTAGTTCAAAAGTCCTGCGTAGCCAAAAAGGATGCCCAAAACTGCCGAAATGCAGATAACGGCAATGGGATGTATTTTCTTAAAGGACAAAAACAGCATCACCAGAAAAATGCCCAGGCTTACATAAAAAGCAGACCCGTTAAATACATGCAAGGTCCAGCCGGCAGGGAAAAACACCGTAATCGCCACACCCAGCACCGCACTGGCAATGAGCCCCACCACCGCAGGCTTAAGCCCCCACATCACGCCCTTAACGAGCCTACTCTGACGGAACGCATCGTAAATACGGGCAACAATCAAAATGATGATAAACGAGGGAAGCACCACGCCCAAGGTGGCGCAAACAGAGCCAAACACGCCCCCTACCTCGCTGCCCACATAGGTAGCCATATTCACCGCAAAGGGACCGGGGGTAGATTCGCTTACCGCCACAAAGTCCACCAATGTGGTTTCCGAAATGATATCGCCCCAACGGAGGGAAACCTGCTGCTGAATCATAGGCAGCATGGCATAGCCGCCGCCAAAGGTAAAAGCACCAATCATAAAGAAGGTAAGAAACAGCTCCAAATAAATCATTTCTTAGCCCTCCTTTCCGCCACCATAGCGGTAACCACGCCAAAAATGCCGCAGCCAATCACCACAATCAGGATGTTTACATCCATTAAAGCGGTGAGCACAAAGGCAGCGCCCATAGCCGTATACCCTACCCAACCCTTGGGACTCTTTTTGTACATGGTCCACAGGCTCTTGCACAGCATGGCCAGCACACCGGCGCGGATGCCCATAAAGGCATACTGCACCGCAGTGAGCGCCTGAAACTGCCGCAGCACAAAGCTCAAAGCCAAAATAATGGCAAAGGGAGGCAGCACCACACCTAAGGTGGCAACCACCGACCCCAAAAAGCCTGCCGCCCGGTAGCCCACGAAGGTGGCTGCGTTAATGGCAATAGGGCCGGGAGTGGACTCAGCAATGGCAACAATTTCCAGAATATCGTCATCGGTGACCCAGTTATGCTTTTCTGCAGCTTCCTTTTGGATCAGGGGAATCATGGCGATGCCGCCGCCAAAGGTAAAGCCGCCGATTTTCAAAAAAGCGGTAAACACCTGAAACAACGTTTTTCCTCTCAAAGCTTCACAACCTTTCTACCGCTTATAATAATCTATGTAACAGGAAAAAGCAACCGCAAAAGCATTTCACAGCATTTCACAGGTATTTCACAGGGTTTTCCCCATTTTTAAGGTTTTCACCCCTTGGGAAAAAATTGGGAAGTCCTGATTTCTCTTTTTTGCTATGCTTGTGTTGAAGGAGCCCAAGGCTCCCATAAGAAAGGAGAAAAATTATGGAAAGAAAACAGCTAAGCTGAGGGGAATCGAACCCCGATAGGTTTTGACAGGCTGTTTTCCGTCAATATTGCGGAAAATCCCTTGGCAATACCAACGGGTATTCCCTTCGGGATTTTTCTTATCTTGCCAAAAAACAGCTCTGTCAAAACTGCTCAGCACCCCACAGCAAGGAGTTTTGCTTTGGATTTTTGTGCAGATGACGCAGCCTTGCTGACGCAAGGCAAGGAAGATAAGGAAAAATACAAGTAAAAGAACTGCTGTGGGGCTGTCGCGGTTCGACTCCCCTCAGCTTAACTTTTTATCGCTCGTTTTATGAAAGCATTGAAAAATTACCCACAAACAAGGAAAAGCTTCAGGCCTATCAGCTGATCTGCCACTATGCCCTGACTCAACGTGAGCCGGACCTGGATTGCGTAAAGCAAGGCGCAGCAACGGTTTTTCGCATTTCCCGACCCATTTTGGACACCGCCCACAAACGGGCAAGCCTTGCCAAAAAGCTTACCGAACCCCTGCCATCTGTTCACGATAACACCCACGATTGGTAAGCGCAAGAAGAAGAAAAAGAAATA